>JAWXTZ010000054.1:0-14763 GCA_044433085.1 Akkermansia sp. | reverse complement strand
TTCGACTATTTCGCTGATATCGCGTAAAATGAGGGGTGTTTCTTCTCTAAACTACTTGTTCTTAAAGCTAAGACAAAGAACTTGCCCTGAATTTACGCGACACATCTGACGGAGTGCCAAAAAAAGCCTATGTTAAAAACGCTTTAGAGTTGATAGAGATAGCCAACAATAAGATTCTTGATGACTATTCTAAATTTAAATATGACTGCATTGATGCAATAAAAAAAGCAAACGAAAAATATTTAAATCTCAATTTTTGGGACTCTGATTGGTTATTTACAACAAAAGAAACCTACATAAAGGAAAAGTTAGAGGAATTCTTTAAATATTCGAAAAACTTCGAAAACTTAGTACGTAATCGAAATCATAGATTCGAAGACGTTTATCACTTAAATGTTCACGACCTTAAAGAAAGGCGTTATTTCGACAATCAGATGCGTCTTTTTAAGAATGCCTTGAAGGATTTTCCCAATAAAACTGCATTGATTGAGGATTTAGCCAGTAAGGTGTGTAGGCAAGAAAAACTCGACAAAATCTCAATCGAAGTGATTCTGCAAAAACGCTTGTTGGACATTAATCAACTCAACAAGTCATTTAACTCCATACAAACTATTCTCAATTCCCCGCAATTTGAAGAAGGATGCGCTGATTTTGCTGATGTAAATAGTGAGATGCTGCAATTAAAAGATAAAAAGCAACAAATTCAATTCTTGATTCAAAGTACCGAAAACATTATTAAAAAACACCAAACTCAAACCAAATAAATTAAGCCATGAATACACAATTACGCGCTGCGTTCGACTCTGCTCAAAAGAACTTTGCAGAACTTGAACAATTTTTAAAAAGCAAAGACTGCTGCACTAACATTCAACAAACCTGCCACAACATGCAACAACGCCCTTACGACGAATTTTCATTTGCCGTCGTGGGAAAATGGAGCAGCGGAAAATCCACTTTTCTGAATAACTTTTTATTTGAGAAAACGGAGATTCTTCCCGTCGGGAGACATGCGACAACGTCGGCCATTATCAGCATCAGCCATGGTGAGAATACCGTCTTGCGTAAAAATACTGCATCGGGTATAGAGCGCTTTAAAGACTTAGCCTCCATCAAAGCAGAGCTTTGCAGTCACGCGACAGACGAAGTTACAGATTTCGACTACTCGCTGAGAACAAGCAATGCCATTCTTGAAAATAAGGTAACATTTATTGACACCCCAGGTCTGGACGACCCAGATGAAAAGAGGTCTAAATTGACGGAAGCATATATCTCTGCTGTTGGTGGTGTCATTTTCATCGTGAAAGAAGATGAAACCTACAGCTCATGGTTCTACGATGAATTCCTGCCTGAATACTACGACAAGCTTTCAAAGTTTTTCTTTGTCATCAATAAGTTTGATGACGATGATGAGGATATCGACATTGACGAAATTCTAGAGAACATTAACAGCGCCATCCAAAACAATGGTAGTTCCCATCAGCTAGCAAAAGACAATATAGCTATTATCAACGCAAAGACAGGGGCGGGATTTGATGATTTGCGCGCTAAAATCGCGAACTTTATTTATCAGGATAAAGACAAAGAGATTGTAGAATTTTTCAAGACAACGTATGCAAAGTGTGTTGCCGAGGTCAAAAATGAATTCAATGAAAAAATCAGCTTTAGTGATAGCAAGATTGAAAAGCACATGCAAAACATGAGCAGAGTAAAACGCCAATTAGATACAGAACTTAAAGGAAATGTAGGTAATCGTAATAATTGTCGAATAAAGATGATTGCTTGCTACGATAATTATAAGAAGTGCATCGACAAAAACTGTTTTAAACCTGCCCAAGCAAAAGTTAAAGCAGAATTTAAAGGGTTTGATAATACCGTTCGCCCCACTTGGAATTTTGATGATTTCCTAGAAGGTGTTCAATTGGAATGCGCCCAAAATTTGGATAATCTAACAACAGATTTCAATCAAGAAATTAGCAAAATTCGACGGGATTTTATGGATGATATTCAAGATACACTTACAGAAGCTATCGCCGAACTTAATCTACCAGATGATGACGAAGCAGCCATCTATATGAGCCTTGGACTGGGTGCCGCAGGAGGTGTTCTAGGGTTTGCAGGTATTACAGCAATAGCAGGAGCTGGAACCATTTTGGGCACCACTGCTTTTGGTGCATCTACCATCATGGCAAGTTGTGCAGGTCCGACCATATCCGCTTTAGGTATAGGCACCGCTGCCGCATCTTCCGCCGCGATAATCGCATGGACTGCAGGACCTTTTGCTATTCTCGCACCAATTGGCTTTGCCTTCTTCAAGTACCGAAACAACAAGAAAAACGCTGATCAATTTTTAAAACTATTGTCCGAAGACCAAGAAAAACGACACCAAGAATTGCAACAGGCTAAAGTCCGTGATTTAGAGAGTGTTGAACAAGTATTCGCTTGTATCAGCAACGAGTTGAAATCTAAATTAATGGATGAGGCAAACGCTAATGACTTTTCCTCGGAAGAAGAGCGTAAAGCAAGCTACACAAAATTGTCCGATGAATTTGAAGTGTTATTATCTAAACTCAAAAAAGAATCATGAGCAGCGCGGACGAAACAAATCAAAACGAGAAAGCTGCGAATGCTGAAATCTCTGAGTCATCCGCGAACTTTTTAGATAAGGTTAACGTACCAGCAGTAAACTTTTTGCTGAGACGAGAATATCTCAACATCATTGATGTTCGAGATATGGATTTTAGCTCAAGTAAAGCGAGAGAATATTATGCAGATATTAAAGGTTTTTCGCTGAAGTCGATGCATTATTTAGGCGATAAAGACCCTTCCTTGGAGCCCGATAATATCAGCAGTTTTCTTGGAGTCTTCAAGAATTTATCGGCAAACTTGAGCTATGTTGTTTCTGGGAAAAAAGATGAACGAGTAAATATCAACTTTTTCGCAATGCCTCGCGCTGAATGTTACGAGGTAGATGACGGATTTGCGGATACCATGAAGAAAAACTTCATGGCTAACTTTAAAGGTGCTAAAATCCAAGACCTCAATTATAGGCAGGATTATAACGAGCATGTTATGAAGTATATTGATGAGTCTCTCTATTTTGGTGCCTTGCTAGGCATTCCTTCACGAAAAGAGACAACTAAGGGGAATTTTATTCAAGGTATCGAAAAGATATTGGATTCGCTCAAGGGTGAAGATTTTATGTACATTGTTCTTGCCGAGCCTATCCCTGACTTTCAAGCCCAAGCGGCAATGAATAATATTTCAAATTTTATTAATGAGCTCAAAAGATTTGAAGAAGTAATTATAACAAAAAGTGTTTCTGAAAGCACTTCTAAAAGCACCAGTAAAACTGTAGGGGGGAATGCTAGTCACAGTTCTAGCGAATCAAAGACTTATTTTGGATCGGGAGGCATGCTTTTAGCCGCCGCCCAAATGTTACCAGTCGCCTTAGGTCCAGTGATTGGGCCTGCCATATCAGTATGCGCAAGTCTTTGTGCAGGTGCCCTTGACTTGCCCCTCATGAAGACCCTCACAGAAACCTGCGGACTAGGAGGGTTTGCCTCTGGCAGTAAGACAACAACTACGACCCAGAGCCATGGCACTAGCAGCACTGAGAAAAAAACCAATCATGGGGTCAAAAAAACTTGCAGCAACCTAGAAACTCACTTTGAGCGCTTAGAATCATCTTCTGGTCAATGGAACGTTGGTGTTTATATTTTCGCAAAAGACAAGCAATCATATCAAAACGTTCAGGCAACCATCGGTAATCATTTTTCTGGTCACGTTAGCCATTTGGAACCGATTCGCAAAATCGATTTAGGAATGGGGGAAAAGAACAAAAAGAACGAAAATTTAATTTATTTTAAAGCGGCTGTAAAAGGTGGGTACATTCCCGATATCGACTTGTTTAACGAAGCTATTATTGCGAAATGGAATGAGCACACGGACTTAAAATCAAAGCCCAAGCATCCGTTCGGTCCATCGTATGATCGGTTTTCGACACCGATGAATTCCAACGAGCTATCCATTTATTTAGCCCCACCCCAACGAGAGAATTCTGCTATCCCTGTCGTCAAGCGAGGCACCTTCGGTGGCAGTTTGCCTATCGATACCACACCAGGCAAAAAAATCCCAATCGCCAAAATGCTTGATTGCGGGTATGATGATGATACTACCATATCCCTCCCTTTAAAAGACCTTACCAAACACTTGTTTGTAGCGGGCGTTACTGGCTCAGGTAAAACAAATACTGTCCATAATATTTGTAATCAAGTTAATAAGCAAGATATCAACTATTTGGTCATAGAGCCTTCAGCTAAAACAGAATACAGACAACTGCCCCATTGTCACGTCTACTCGCTAGGAACCGAAGGTGTAAACTTATCAAAGCATGAAACTTGTGGGGCACCCTTACGATTTAATCCTTTCTTTTTCCCTGAAGGGACCGAAATTCAATCGCATATTAGTGATCTTAAGGTTGCCTTGTGTTCCATGTTTTCGATGTATGCATCTATGCCTGAAATTGTTAGAAGTATCATCAAAAAAGCATATATCAACAAAGGCTGGCATGTGGACGAGAACAAAAACACACTTGTTACACATCCTTGGGCTGATAAGAGTTGCCAAGCATTCCCTCGCCTGAGCGATTTCTACAATCTCATTGACTCAGAAGTCCCAGAACAAGGATATGCGCCCAATGGTGAGCTTGAACAAAATATACGCGGTGCCCTGAAATCAAGAATCAAAAGCCTGACAGAAGGTTCCAAAGGACGCATGCTTGATGTTAATAGTGGTATTACCATCGATGAACTTCTCTCGACCAATACAGTACTAGAAATGAAGTATATTGGTGATGATGATGAAAAGGTATTTATAACAGGACTTTTACTCAATGCTATCTACAAAAAAGTTTCGCATGAAGACATCTATCACAATAAGGATTTAAAACATCTCATTGTTATCGAAGAAGCCCACCGCCTCTTTAAGAATTCACAGCAATCTAATAATCCAGAGATTGCCAATCCTAGAGCACGCGCTGTCGAGGCCTTTGCTAATACCTTAGCTGAAATTCGCAGTTTTGGTTGTGGTGTTATTGTCGTTGACCAAACTCCAAACGAAATCATCCCTGATGTTATCAAAAACACGGCAACGAAAATTATTCACCAATTAGCAGCCAAGGATGACCGAGATATCATTGGTGACTCCATGAATCTAGGAGAAACAGAAAAAGCGGATTTATCCATCCTAAAGACTGGGGAAGCCATTATTTACAAAAATGGTTGGGACAGGGCAGTCATGGCCAAAATGGATTTGTTCGAGAATGCGAATCAAAACGATGTTGCGGCTATCAGACATGAAATCATGGCTAAACATCCCGAACGATATGCGCGGACAAACTTTGACGGGAATGATTCACTGGCTCTTGAGATTGCGCTGTGCTTAAGCTACAATCGCATGGATTTATGCGCTGATTTGATTGACCGAGTCCTTGCCGATAAAGAACTTGGACAGCCAGAGGAAGCCATTATGAGCGCCTTCCAAATCGCTTTAAATCAATTGAAGTATACGGATGATATGCAACGCGCTTTATCGCGTGTTAAAGATTCATTCCAATCGAAGAACAGACAAGCTAATCTGTTTATCTTTAAGAAATATTTCAAAAAAGATACGACCAAGGAACAAGAAACCATTTTACGAGAGCTCATCAAACAGAAGTCTTGGGCGAAATTAGTCGTTGAAAACGGCTTATCCGATGACGGTAAAAAGTTTAAAGCACTCGATGAAAAGCTGAAACAACAACTCGAGGACATAGGTCAACGCATCAGTGATGAGCAATTCGTTGAGAAAATCAAGGAAGATTCCTTGCGCATTGTTTTCACTCAGCTTGAATACCCCCATGTTGATTTTTTAATCTCACAAATGCGGAAAGGATAATGGGATGCTAGGTTTAATGAAACAGATGAGCGAAGTTGCTGAAACGAATTTGAAGGAAGTTGGCGAACTCAAAATCGCGGAGCAAGAAATCAAGGAGTCGGGGCAAAATTATTTATCCGAAATAAAAGAAAGCCTGACGAGTAGCTATTTAGGCGAACTCAAGGAATTGAGTGGCAAAGACATCGCATCAACAATCGAGCATATTAATGTTGAAGATTTTGCGAAAAAGGTCGAACCTTTATCAACGGAGGAAATCAAAATTGGCCGTGCTGAGTTCCAAAGCCAAAAGGAAGCTCTTATCAAAGATTGGGAATCACTCAATCAGCAAACTTGGCCACAGTACACCCATGATGTCTACGACCAGAAAACAGGTACCTTAATCAGAACAGAGGGTTCGCGATACGATGCTCACCATATCCAACCCCTTCAACTCGGAGGGAAGAATGAGGCCTCCAACCTCATTCCCCTGTCGGCGGAGAATCATTATGACCACAGGGGCGTGCACGAGGCAAGTTCGCCCTTATCCCAACTTAACAAACTACAAGAATCATGAATCATTCCCTAAAAGCAATCATAGCCAACTGTAAGCGCCCATCAAAGGCATCTGCTGACACCTGTAGCGATTTGGAAAAGAAATACAATTTTAGCTTAGCTGCAGACCTGAAATTCCTTTACGAGCATTTTTTCGGGGGCTTTGTCATCACCGAGACTGGTGAGCAAGTTAACTTTTTCACGTTGCATACCTTAATATATGATGCTGAAGAACTATTGTCGGTATCAGTCAAGGAAACAAGGCTATTACCCATCATTGACTTGAATGACGGCAATTTTGTCTTTTACCACATTGAAGATAAATCCTATCGTTGTCAAAATTTGATTGATGAAATCTGCATCTATAAAACACTTGAGTTAAAAGAAATATTACAATATATTTGCGTTATTTGATTCTGAGCTTCTTCTCCTGCTATCAGAGCATGAGTGCAAATGGCGCCGAGGACAACATTGTTTGAGTGGTCTCTTAGGCTCCGTTTCGTCACTGTTCAAATACTAATTGCCATGAAGTCGTATTAAACTTGAGCCTTGGCATGACTTGTGGTAGATTGATGCCGTGTTCCGTATCCTGCTAGTAGTCGTGATGTTCTTCTTGTCGCCTTTGCTTTGGGCGCAGGGCTGTGTGATTTCCTATGCCTATGCCATTGATGATGCAGCGATGCAAGGGGTGCATGCGCAGGAAGAACGCCCTGTGATGAGCGTTTTTAAGATGCACTTGGCGGTGGCTGTCTTGCAGAAGATGCAGCGCGAAGGGACGAGTTTGGATACCAAGCTTGCTGTGCCTCAAGAGGATTGGGACTTGGAGACATGGAGCCCGCTTCGTGCGAAATACCGTGGGCAGGCGGTGAGCTTGAGCTTGCGTGAATTGTTGTCCTCGTCTGTTTCTTTGAGTGATAATATCACGACGGATGTGCTGATTGATTACTTGGGTGGTATGCCCGCCTTGCAAGAGGCGATGGCGGGGCGTGCTGTCCTGCAGGTGAATGAGGCAGAGATGACAGCTGATATCGAGAATTGCCGACGCAATCTTGCGACTCCCGCGTCTGTTGTCGATGTTTTGCGTGATTTGCGCGCGGGTAAATTGCTGAATGCCGAATACCAAGATTTTCTTGGCGACCTGCTGATTGCCACCAACACAGGGGCTAATAAGATTAGAGCTCTGCTGCCTCCGGGGACGATTGTTGGTAACAAGACGGGTTCCTCGGGGCGCGATGCCAAGGGGCTTAAGATTGCCGATAATGATGCGGGATTCATCATCCTGCCCGATGGTCGTACCCTTTACCTCTGCGTCTTTGTGACGGATGCCTCATGCTCTGACGCTGCCTGTGCAGCACATATTGCTCGCATTGCTTTAGAACTTTACCAAGCCTCGACACAACAATAATTTCATGGCCGAAGCCTTCGACATCAACAGCCTCAATGCCGCACAACGTCATGCGGTGGAATGCATCAATGGTCCCGTCCTCATTCTTGCGGGTGCGGGTACGGGTAAAACCCGCACCGTGACTTGTCGCATTGCTCACATGATTGAGCGCGGGGTCAACCCCAAGGGGATTCTCGCCCTGACCTTCACTAATAAAGCTGCCAATGAAATGGCCGAGCGCGTGGGCGGGCTGGTTGATAAGCGCGCTGCCCGCGCGATGACCGTTTGCACCTTCCATTCCCTCTGCGTGCGCATTCTGCGTCAGGATATTGGCATGCTCGGTTATAAGGAGAATTTTACGATTTACACAGGCAGTGACCAAATGAGCCTCATCAAGCGCCTCATCATGGAGTTTGGCGGTCGCAAGGAGAAGCTGGAGCCCAACAAGGTGCTCTCGGAACTCTCCTACGTTCGCAATCATGGGCTGAGCTTGGATGATATCGAAGATACGCTGATTGCGGCCGTATCTAAGGCTTATCAACGTGAGTTGAAGAACCAAAATGCGGTGGACTTTGATGACTTGTTGGTCTTAGCGGAGCGTTTGCTGCGCGCCTACCCTTCGGTTCATGAGAAGTGGAATGCCCGATTTAGCCGCATCACGGTGGATGAGTTCCAAGATACCAATTCGCTGCAAATGAGCTTGCTTCGCCAGCTTGTGGGGCCAGAGCATCACGTCTGTGTGGTGGGGGATGATGACCAGTCCATCTACGGTTGGCGTGGGGCGCAAATCTCCAACATCTTGGACTTTGAGAGCTTTTTCCCCAACCCGACGGTCATCAAGTTGGAGGAGAATTACCGCTGCACGCGTCAGGTGCTTGACTGCGCCAATAAGTTAATTGTGCACAATGCGGGGCGTCGCGAAAAGACGCTCAAGACCAATAAGGATGGCGAGCATGCTGTTCGCTTGATGGCGATGCCTGGCTCTGACGATGAAGCCAAGTTTATTGCGGATGAGATTGATAATCTGCGCGCCCGTCGTCAGGCGGCTTGGGAGGATTTCGCGATTTTGTTCCGCTCCAACATGCAAAGCCGTACCTTGGAAATGGCGATGCGTGAACTGCGCATCCCCTACCGCGTCGTGGGTACGCGTAGTTTCTTCGACCGTCGCGAGGTGAAGGATTTGATTAGTTATCTGCAAATTATGGAGAATCCCGATGCGGATATCCACATGCTGCGCATCCTCAATACGCCAGCTCGTGGGATTAGTACCTTGACGATTTCTCACATCCTCGATTGGAGTCGCGAGAAGAAAAAATCAGTTTGGGCAGCCATGGTCGATTTGGAATTCTTGGCGGAATGCTCGACACGCGCGGCCCAGTCCATCACGAATTTTACGGAGATGGTGACGCGAATCGGCAGCGAGTTTGCCTTGAGCGAACGCCCCTTCATCGACATTACCAATGAGTTGCTGGCAGAGATTGGATACGACGACTTTTTGGCGAAGAGCTGCAAGACGGACGAGGAAAAATGCAACCGCCTTGCCGCCTTGGATGAAATTAAAACGGCTCTCAAGCAGTTTTGGTTGCCCGCGCATAAGCTGAGCGATTTCTTGGCTGGCATTGCGCTTGATGACGAGCGCGATGATGATGATATCGAAAAGAAAAGTGGTGTCTGCCTCATTACCATGCACGCCTCCAAGGGCTTGGAGTTCCCCTACGTGTACATTGTCGGGGTGGAGGAGGGGCTCATCCCCCACACGCGCTCGGTTGACGAGGGTAGTTTGGATGAGGAACGACGCTTGCTCTATGTCGGCATCACCCGCGCCCGCGAGCAACTGACGATGACTTATTGCGCGAAGCGCGTTAAATATGGGCGTGAAGAGAAATGCGCACCATCGAGCTTTATTCAGGAAATCCCCAAGCAGTGCTATGAACTGATTGATTACGATGCCCTGATGAAGGCACCTGCCAGTGACGATGACCTTGCGGATTTCTTCGCCTCGGCTCGCATGTTCTTGAGTGAGGGTTGAGGGCACCTTGCAAAATTAGCACTGAAATAAAGCCGAATCCGAGTTCTCTGTCAATCGTGCGATTTTTGTCGCTAATCGGTGTAAATTTGTAGCTTTCGTGTCACAAATATTTAATATATCAGCTTCATCTGCTCTTTGAGCAGACCGCACAACAAGTGTGTTGTGCTTTCAGCATCTCAAATTACTTATCCGTAATTTGTGCCCCTCAAGCCGCAAATTTACACTCGATTCGCTTCCAAAATTCATCACGCCTCATTTTGCAAGGTACCCTTGATTTAGTCTGGTAAAAGTCCCTGTTATCTGTTATAAAAAGCTCATGGATTTGCGCGCTGTTGAAGAGAAATTGGCTTATAAATTTAATGATGAGCAATTGCTCATTCAGGCGCTGACCCACCCCAGTAAGAAGGAGCGCAAGAATGCTGCGCTGCATTACGAGCGTTTGGAATACCTCGGTGATGCGGTCTTGGAGCTCGTGGTCAGTCGCGAGTTGTTCACCCAATTTCCTAAGGCTGATGAGGGGGCTTTGACCAAGCTGCGCTCCGCCATCGTAAGCCGCAAGCATTTAGCGGGACTCAGCGAACAGCTGGGCTGGGGCGAACAGCTGGATATGGATGCTCATGTCGCGGCGCAGGGTGGTCGCGAAATTTTGTCCATTCTCGCCAACACCTTTGAATCGGTGATTGGTGCCGTAATGATGGATTCCAACTACAAGGCAGCGCGCAAGGTCAGTTTGTTGCTCTTGGCTGATAGCTTAAAGAATGTCGCCAGCATTTGCGAGGATACCAACCCGAAGGGTACTCTTTTGGAGTTGCTGCAAGCCATCAACCCTATTCACCCGATTTATGTGGTGGAGGATATCTCCGCGCCCACCAAGCCTTTGTATCGCGCCACGGTCTCATGGCAAGACAAAGTTTTAGCCTCGGCAGAAGGAACCAGCAAGCGACGTGCTGAGAAGGCTGCCGCCCAGCAGGCTCTCGATGCGAAGGTCTGGGAATAAATTTTTCCCTTTTCAAACGAAAAAAAATCGCTATAATAATTCTGTTAATTCTTTATCAATTCACAATATGAAAATTTGGTTAGACGGTCAGATGGTCAGCAAGGAGGAAGCTAAGCTTTCTGTTTACGATCATGGTTTGCTTTACGGTGATGGATGCTTTGAGGGCATTCGCTTTTATAATGGTAAGATTTTCCGCCTCGATGCGCATATCAAGCGTCTCTTTAACTGCATGAAGTACCTCATGATCAATCTCCCTTGGAGTTTTGAGGAGGTCTGCAAGGCAACGGAAGAAACAGTGGCGGCATCTGGCTTGACTGATGGTTATGTTCGCTTGGTGGTGACACGTGGCGCGGGTGATTTGGGTCTTGACCCAGCTAAGTGCCCTGTGCCCAGCATGGTTGTCATCGCGCAAACCATTAGCCTCTACCCCCAAGAGATGTATGATAATGGTTTGAAGATTATCACCAGCTCCTACCGTCGTGCCAACCCCGATGTTCTTTGCCAACAGGTGAAGAGCCTCAACTACCTCAACAGCATTTCTGCCAAGATTGAGTGCAAGCAGCATGGTGCTGGTGAAGCGCTCTTGCTCAATGCCCAAGGTAATGTTGCCGAATGTACGGGTGATAATATTTTCATCGTGAAGGAAGGTGTTGTTTACACGCCACCAGTTACGGAAGGTGCTTTGGATGGTATTACCCGTCAGGCTGTCATCGATATTTGTGCAGAACTTGGTATTGAATGTAAGGAGGTTGTCATGAATCGTTTTGATATTGTTGTTGCCGAGGAATGCTTCCTGACCGGAACAGCTGCTGAGGTTATTGCGGTGTCTGAACTCGATGGTCGCCCCATCGGTACAGGTAAGGCTGGTCCTGTGACCAAGAAGATTTTGGAACGCTACCAAAGCTTGGTTCGCGAATAAGAGTTTTAACAATAGATTTTTAATTTTATGAAAATTTGGTATGATGGTGAATTAGTCGAGCGCGAAAACGCAAAGATTTCTGTATTTGACCACGGTATTCTTTATGGGGATGGCTGCTTTGAAGGCATCCGATTCTACAATAGCAAAATCTTCCGCCTCGATGTGCATATTGAGCGTCTCTTCAACTGCATGCGCTACCTCATGCTGGACCTCCCTTGGTCCTATGAGGAAGTTTGCAAGGCAACGGAAGAAACAGTGGCCCAATGCGGCTTGACCGATGGCTACATTCGCTTGATTGTCACGCGTGGCGTGGGTGATTTGGGTCTTGACCCTGCCAAGTGCCCCAAGGCTAGCATGATTATCATTGCTCAAGATATCGCGCTGTATCCTCAGTCGATGTATGATAATGGCTTGAAGGTTATCACAAGCTCCTACCGCCGCGCAACGCCCGATGTGCTTTGCCAACAGGTGAAAAGCCTCAACTACCTCAACAGCATCTTGGCTAAGGTAGAGTGTGTTCAACGCGGTGCTGGTGAAGCGCTCATCTTGAATGCTCAAGGTAATATTGCTGAGTGTACAGGTGATAACATCTTCATCGTGAAGAAGGGTGTTGTTTACACACCACCTATCACCGAAGGTGCTTTGGATGGCATTACTCGTCAAGCCGTTGTCGATATTTGTGAAGAAATGGGCATTGAGCTTGTTGAAAAGGACATGAATCGCTTTGATGTCATCATCGCTGATGAATGCTTCCTGACGGGTACAGCGGCTGAAGTCATCGCGGTTTCCGAACTTGATGGTCGCCCTATCGGTACGGGTAAGGCTGGTCCTATCACGAAGAAAATCCTTGAACGCTACCAAACATTGGTGCGTGAATAAGCTTAAGTTAACTGAGCCGATGAATCAGAAACTACATCAGGGACGATTCCTCGAGCTTTGCCAGACCGATGAAGGCTGGGAGTACTGCGCGCGTGTCAATGACACGGGCGCAGTGATGATTTTCACCCATACGCAGGATGATTGCATCATCTTGGTGGAGGAGTATCGCCCCCCTATTGGCAAGCAGAGCATTTGTTTCCCCGCTGGATTAAGCGGTGATGAAGGCCCCGAGTCGGATTTGATTGCCGCCCAGCGCGAGCTTTTAGAGGAGACTGGTTATGCGGCCAATCATTGGCAATTCCTCTTCGAGGGTCCCTCCTCCCCCGGGCTCAGCTCCGAAATGCTGCGTTTTTATCTAGCGCGAGATTTGTTTCAGGTGGAGCAGGGGGGAGGTGTCGATGGCGAGAATATTCTTGTTCATAAAATCGCGCTTCACGAAATTGACTGGTGGCTTGCTAAGCAAATGGAGCAGGGTAAATCCATCGACCCACGTGTTTATACGGGGCTTTACTTCATCCGTACTTGTCAAGCAGGTCAAGGATTGTTATAATTTGCCTATATGAAGAAGCGTCGTGTTGTCATCCTTGGATCTACGGGTAGTATTGGTACAAGTGCCTTAAAGGTGGCACGCGATTTACCCGAGTGCATGGAGGTGGTCGCCTTGGCCGCCCACAGCAGCACAGAGCTTTTGGCGGAGCAAGCGCGCGAATTTGGGGTCAAGCATGTTTGCTTGTACAATGAAGCGCGCGTATCCGAACTAAAGGGCATGCTGCCAGCCGATACAAAAATCAGCGCTGGTCTGGAGGGGCTTTGCGAGCTTGCTACCCTTGCCGAAGCGGATATGGTGCTCGTCTCCATCATTGGAACAGCTGGTTTAAAGCCCACCCTTGCCGCGATTGATGCGGGTAAAGACTTAGCCATTGCGTCCAAAGAAATTCTTGTGATGGCGGGTGAAGTTGTCATGAACCGCGCGGCCGAGAAGGGCATTGCCGTCCTTCCTGTCGATAGCGAACATAACGCCATTTTTCAATGCCTGCAGGGCAATCATGGTGGTGCCGATGCCGTCAGCCGTTTGATTTTGACGGCTAGTGGTGGTCCCTTCCGCCAAATGCCCGCCGAACAGTTTGAGAGCATCACCCTTGCGCAAGCCCTCAAGCACCCTACGTGGACGATGGGGCGCAAAATTACCATCGACTCGGCTAGCATGTTCAACAAGGGCTTGGAGATGATTGAAGCCCGCTGGCTTTTTGGTATCCCCATGGACAGGGTCGATGTGATTGTCCATCCGCAGAGTATTGTCCACTCGCTTGTGGAATACAAGGATGGCTCCATGCTGGCGCAGTTGAGCTCCAGCGACATGTGCTTCCCGATTCAATACGCGGTGACATGGCCAGAACGCATGCCCAATTCCTTGCACCAACTTGATTTGGCAACTTTATCAACGCTTCATTTTGAAGCCCCACGATGGGATGATTTCCCCGCCCTCGGTCTTGCCCGTCAGGCTGGATTAACAGGTGGCACCATGCCCGCCATGTATAATGCTGCCAACGAAGTGGCCGTCGATGCCTTTATCGAAGGACGCCTGAGCTTCCCTGGTATCTGGCGTACCGTTGAAACAGTATTGAGTGCAGCAACAGCACGCGACTATCAAGGCAGCCTTGATATGATTCTTGAAGATGACGCTTGGGCTCGCGAAGAGGTGAAGCGTGTTATCTCCTAACGATGGACAAAATCGGTCGATTATCCTACATTGATGCCATGCGGGCACTAGCCCTCTTTGGCATTCTATTTGTTCACACGCACGACTGCTTCAACTTTTATGTTGAGGGAGGATCTCAAGGTTGCTTCGACTGGATAGCTACGTGGCTCTACCAGCATCTTTTTGTGAGCAAGGCCTTCATGCTATTTTCCTTGCTATTTGGCGTTAGTTTTTCGCTGCAAATGATGAGAACCGCGCAGAGAGGCGAGAATTTTCGGCACTCCGTCAGATGTGTCGCGTAAATTCAGGGCAAGTTCTTTGTCTTAGCTTTAAGAACAAGTAGTTTAGAGAAGAAACACCCCTCATTTTACGCGATATCAGCGAAATAGTC
>JAWXTZ010000053.1:0-14850 GCA_044433085.1 Akkermansia sp. | reverse complement strand
ATGCCTAATATATTATTCAGAACCGAGGTCATTTACTTAGGTGATATTGTAACAAGCTGCTGAACTAAAATCAAGAACCTTTCTGCCAAGCAGCCGCCAGCCCCTTAAAGGGCTGGCGGCGTGGGAGCACTAGCTAATGATACGACCGCATCAGCTGCGCAAGGGATTTAAATCGAGTTCACGAATGATATCCGTGAGCGCGGCGATGGCGCGGACGCTGTTGCCATCGGCATTGAGGGGTGGGGAGAAGGCGGCTAGTGCCATCTTGCTAGGCACGACGCAGACGATGCCACCACCGACCCCACTTTTGGCAGGTAGACCGTTTTCGTAGAGCCATGAGCCCGAGCCGGTGTAGAGTCCCTCCATGCACATGTCGGCTAGAATGTCGGGGACGTTTTCTCGCTTAACCACCTGCATGCCCGATAGCGGGTTGATGCCGCCATTGGCGTAGCAGGCACCCATGACAGCTAGGTCGCGAACGGTCACGCCTATGCTGCACATGCGGGTGTAGAGGTCGAGGCTTAGCTCGGGCTCATTGTACAGGTAGCCGCTGCTTCTAAGCAGGTAGGTGATGGCGCGGTTGTGGTCGTTGTTTTGGGATTCGGACTCGTAGACCTCCTCCATCACGCTCAGTTCATTGCCGCATAGTTGATTGAAACGCTGGGACATGTTCTCCCACACTTCGGGCGCACCTTGGCCGTTGACGAGGCTGACGGTGGCAATCGCCCCTGCGTTGACCAGCGGGCTGAGGGGCTTGCCGCTGTGTAGTTCCAGCGCGAGCACGGAGTTAAAGCCCTGCCCCGTTGCCTCTGCCCCGACCTTTTGGCGCAGGGCTGCGGCTCCATGGGTGTCCATAGCGAGGGATAGATTGAAGGCTTTGGAGATGCTTTCGATGGCGAAGGGTGCCATGAAATCCCCCACGCAGATGATTTCGCCCTGCACGGTGACGGCTGCCAGACCAAAGAGTCGGCTATCCACCTGTGCCAAGGCGGGGATGTAGCTGGCGTTTTCGCCCTGCTGGCAGTCGCGGTGTTGCAGGTAGGCCTTGCGGAGGGCGGCTTCGATTTCTTGATTATTCATGGGGGGTTGGGGTATCGGGGTGAAGGGGTGTTTCGGGTTCAGCTTTCTTTTCCCAGCCGAAGGGCTCGAAAGCATCCTGAGCCTCTTTGTTGACCCATTCGGGGCGACGATGCGCGTAAATCACAAAGGGCAAGCCCGCAAAGATAAAGACCCCCACGATGAGCACCGCCACGTAAATCGCGGGGCTACCGACGGGGATTTGACTTGGTGGGACAAAGCTCAAAAAGAAGGCGAGTACACTGCCCAGCAAGCCCAAGCCACCAATCAGCCACATGCCCCAAGTTTTGCCACCGGGGATGCGGAAGCTACGGGGAGTATCGGGCTCGCGGTGACGCAGGTAAATCGCGGCTGCAAACATCAGCATATACATAATGAGGTACAAAATGATGGTGAGTTGCGAGATGATTTGATAAGCCGTCTGCACACTGGGCATGATAACGAAGAAGGTGGAAAGCAGGGTCACGACCGCGCCTTGAATCAGCAGAATACCGACTTGAACACCATTGTGATTGGTCTTTTGCATGAAGCGTGGCAGGTAGCCCGCAGTCCCGACCTCCAACAGCCCCTTAGAGGGGCCACCAACCCACGCCACCACTTGAGCCAGCACGCCAAAGGCCAAGCAAACGGCAATGACGGGTCCCATCCACGAGATGTGGAAGTAGGCAAAGAGTTTATCGTAGGCGATGAGCAAGCTCTGCACCAGATTAATTTGGCTGTTGGGGATGATGAATCCAATCGCCAGTGTGCCAAAGACAAATATCAACACGGTGATGACGGAGGCAATGCCGATGGCCAAGGGGTAGTTGCGCCCAGGGTCGTGCACATCCTTGACGTGAACGGCACTCATCTCCATCCCCGCATAGAAGAGGAAGATGCTAGCCGCCAGCACGATGTTATTAAAGCTGGTCATGTCGGGGATAAGCTCATCCGCGCTCAATTGCACGTCGATGGGGTTACCCAAGCCCCAGTACAACATGCCTAGGAAGACTAGCAGCGCAGCAGGAACAACCGTCCCCAGCAGACCACCCCATTTGGTGATTTTACCGCTAGCACTCATACCCTTAAAGTTGAAGGCGGTGGCGACCCAGTAGACCAGTAGCACGATGCAGAGCACGTAGACGCTGTTGGAGGACACGGCCTCATCCCAGCGTTGGTCGGGTCCAATAAAGGCGATGGAGACAGCGGCAAAGGTCAGCACTGTGGGGAACCAGATGGTGCTTTCAATCCACTGCAACCAGATGGCAAGGAAGCCGAAGCGTGTCCCAAAGGCCTCGCCCACCCAGCGGAAAACACCGCCCTTTTGGGGCCAACCAGTGGTGAGTTCTGCCGCGACGAGCGAGACGGGAATCAGGAAGAAGACGGCCGCAAAGATGTAATAGAAGGCCGAGCTGAGCCCATAGGTGCTCTCTGCGGGCAAGCCGCGCAGGCTAACGATGGCCGAGACGTTAATCATCGCCAGCGTGAAGACGCCCATGCGGGCGACGGTGGGCAGCTTGGCTTTCAAGCCCGACTTAGCTGGCTCACTCATTGTCCTCGCTCTCCTCTCCACAGGGTTCACGTTCAATGATGAGTTCATCGCTCTCACCAGAGGGGTACTCGTAATAGAGAGAGCTCATCATATTGAGGGATTGCCCCAATTCTTCTTTTTCCAAGGCAGCCGTATCGTCCATGGGGTTATCTAAGTCCGCGGCTATCTCCTCAGAATTGCATATTTCATCGGGAAGTTTCTTTTCCATGTAATTGAGATTCTACCCTACAGGAATCAGTTCTATATCAGTTTGAAATCCATAAAAAACAAAAAAAAAGCAAATATTCGTGGATATAGCTTGACTCACGAGCTGCTTTCATGTATAAATTTCTCCCACAAAGTTATGGCAAAGAAAAGCTGGATCGAAAGAAACAAAAAGAAGGCAGCAGTAGCGGCTCGTTATACCGAACTCCGCGCTAAGCTGAAGGCAGAGGGCGATTACATCGGTCTCTCTATGCTCCCACGCAACGCATCCCCTGTCCGTACGGTCAACCGTTGCGAAATCACAGGTCGTCGTCACGCATACCTGCGTCGCTTCCACCTCTCCCGTATCACCTTCCGTGAACTTGCCAATGCTGGCATGATCCCAGGTGTTACCAAGTCCAGCTGGTAAGCCCAGACTTCACAGAATTTAATTTTCTTGACTTTAACTGAAACGCGAACTATCCTCGGATAGTTCGCGCTTTTTTTATGCCCATTTACGAATATATTTCTGAACACCCCGAAGACCCCGAACGCTCCTGCCGCATGTGCCGCAAGGGTTTTGAACTGATGCGACCCCTCGACCGCGAAGAGTTGACCAAGTGCTTCTACTGCAAAAATCCCATCCGCAAGAAGATTAGCCCCGTCAACGTCCCCAGCATCACCGCCCCCATCTCCATCGTCGATGCCAAAAAAGCTGGGTTTACGGTGATGGAGCGACGCGACAAGGGCACCTTTGAGAAGCTTTAACAATGCCTAGATAATTCTTGCAATACCGTCCTGATAAGCTATACTGAAGGGAAGCGTATGACACCACCAGAACCCATAAGCATCAACATTCCATCCAAGCGAAACATCCTCTTGGCTGGTGAGATTTTGCGCAAATTGGGTGACGGAGACGTCAGCCTTGTTGAAAAAGACCAAGCGATGCGTGTGCTGTCGGATTGGCGACAGCTGCACTACTACCCCATCAACACTTTTCAGGCTTATTTCAGAACCATTGTTAAGAAGCACTACCCGACGGCAATTGTCGCGCAACGACTGAAGCGCATGCCATCCATCATTAACAAGTTGCAACGTTTTCCCGACATGCAACTCAACCGCATGCAGGATATTTGTGGATTTCGTATTGTCGTCAAAAGCATTGCGGATGTCTACTCACTGCATGCTCGTTTTGCCAAATCAAAGCGATTTAAGCATGAGCTCATCCTCCCCCCAAAGGATTACATTGTACAACCCAAGAGTGATGGTTACCGAAGCTTGCACCAAGTTTTTAAATACTCCAACGCCAATCACCCCGAGTTGAACAAACTTCGCATTGAGTTACAAATCAGGACGATGCTTCAGCACTATTGGGCGACAGCGGTTGAAACGCTGGGGTTTATCGAAAAATCATCCTTTAAAACGGGCGAGGGAAGCGATGAAATGAAGCGATTTTTTCAGCTGAGTAGCGCACTTTTTGCCAAGGAGGAGAAGTGCTTCACCGCGTCAGAATTTGATGATTTAGCCGCCCTCAAGGCGGAGCTCTCTGAACTGGAGCGTACCTTGCATATCTGTCAAAAATTAACGGGTCTAGCCCGTTCAGCCAAACACATTGAGCACGCTTTCAAAGATTCTGATGAATACCACCTCATGGAGCTTGACATGAAGCGGGGCTCGATTATCTTGCAACCCTTCGCGAAAAGCCAACTAGCTGATGCCGAAGCTCTTTATCAGATTAAGGAGGATAGAACGAGAGATAATCCTGATATTTCAATTGTGCTTATTTCGGCTGGTAATATCAAGCAGATTAAGAAGGCTTACCCTAACTACTTCTTGGATACGAAGAATTTTACTGCCAAGTTGCAAGGTCTTTTGCAGGGGTGAGTTGCGGTTGTTCTGGTGGCATCGGTGGTGCGCTAACGCGTTTGCGACGGTAGATAAGTGCGGGCTGACGCCCGAAGGTAGGGGGGAGTCGTCGTGAACGGAACTTGGCACCATGCTTGGTTTGCGGTGCGGACATTCGATTTTTTTACTTGTTCACGACGAATGGGGCTCTGCCCCATCCCCCGCTGGGCTTTGCCCAGACCCACAAGGGACTTTGTCCCTTGACCCTAGCAGGATTTGCCATCCTGCACTAGGCTTTTAAAGGATATTCCATACATCCAGCTCATTCCATTACAGCCACGCACACATCTTGACTTTCAAGCCAAAGCCTGCTATCATCCCATCAACATGGATCCAGCCTTCATCCCAGAAGACTTTTTTAAAACGCACAGCGCATCTGATATCTTCGGAGCCGATTGCCCAGCAAACGGTTTTGAGGTTGATTTGGGCTGTGGCGATGGTGGTTTTTTGCTGCAAATGGCCGCTCGTTATCCCGAGCGTCGCTTCCTCGGTATTGAACGCTTGCTCGGCCGCGTCCGCAAAGTCTGCCGCGATAGCGAAAAGAACGCTTTGTCAAATACGCGCTGCTTGCGCATTGAAAGCCGCTACTTCCTTGAGTATTTTATTGATGAAGGTAGCATCAGCCGCTTGCACTACCTCTTCCCCGACCCTTGGCCCAAGGAAAAACACCACAAGAATCGCTTGGTTCAGGATAGTTTTGTCCCTGTTCTCCATAAGGCTTTTGCCGATGGTGGTGAGCTTTGCTTCAAGACTGACCATGAGGATTACTTCATCTGGGTCTGCGAGCGTTTGGATGCCTCCCCCCTCTTTGAGCGCATCGAGTGGGATGCCGATGAGTTTTACCCCAAGACGGACTTCCAAAAGCATTGGGAAAGCCAAGGTAAGAGCATTTTTGCAGCTAAGTACCGTAAAATATCATGAGTTTTGAATTACACCACACCGACCCTTCGGGCGCGCGTTTAGGCACCTTGCACTTGCCCCATGGCGATGTGCAGACTCCTATTTTTATGCCTGTTGGCACGCAGGGCAGCGTGAAGACTTTACACCCCGATGATGTTGAGGCTCTGGGTGCCCAAATCATTTTGGGTAATACTTACCATCTTTGTCTCCGCCCTGGTGATGAGGATATCCGCGATATGGGAGGTCTGCATAAGCTCATGGGTTGGGATAAGCCTATTTTGACGGACTCGGGCGGTTTTCAGGTTTGGAGCCTTGCTAAACTTCGTAAGATTACGGAGGAGGGTGTGCGCTTCCGCAACCACATTGATGGCTCCTACATGATGCTCAGCCCTGAAAAGAGTATGGAGATTCAAGCCAATCTCGGCAGTGATATCGCGATGCTCTTCGATGAATGCCCACCCTACCCCTGCGACCGCAAGTATGCCGAGCAATCCTTGGGCTACACCCTGCGTTGGGCGCAGCGTTGCCGCAATTGGGTGGATGAAAACAAGCCCATGAGTGGCGACAAGCCCCAGCTGCACTTCGGTATTGTTCAGGGTTCTGTCTATGCGGACTTGCGCCGTGAATGTGCTGAAAAGCTTTCGCTCATGGATTTTGATGGCTATGCTGTTGGTGGTGTTTCCGTTGGTGAGCCTGAGGAAGAGATGTTCAAGGCTATTGAGCATTCCACCCCCTACCTGCCCACGGACAAGCCTCGCTATGCGATGGGCTTGGGTACCCCCCCTCAAATCCTTGAGATGATTGAGCGTGGCATCGACATGTTCGACTGCGTGATGCCCACCCGCCTTGCCCGTCATGGTATCGCCATGACGCCTGATGGCCCCATGCACATCAAAAATCTTCGTTGGAAGAATGACCAACGCCCCATCGACCCCGAGGGGCACCCCCACGTCAATCGCTTTTCACGAGCAGCCATCCGCCACTTCTTCCGCGCGGGTGAAATGATTGCCCTGCGATTGCTCTCCTTCCAAAATCTCCACTTCTATCTGAGGTTGGTGGCGCAAGCGCGCACAGCCATCGCCGCAGACCAATTCGCTGAGTTCAAAGCCAGCTTCATTGCGCGCTACAACGCCAATAACATCCAATGAGTACCATTAATATCCTCGCCCAAGCAGTACCTGCCGCACCAGCCGCAGAAGCTAATGCTGTCACCACCACCACCCAAAGTACCGAGCAAGCACCAGCAACGGAAACAACGACCAAACAAGGTGGTGATATGTTCAGCATGGTCACAACCTTCCTTCTCGTCGGTGTGGTCTTCTACTTCCTCATGATTCGCCCATCCATGAAGCAACAAAAGGAAGCTAAGGCACGTCAAGAAGCCCTCAAGGTAGGCGATAAGGTTGTCACCAACGCTGGCATCCACGGCATCATCCGTGAAATGCAAGAGCAAACCGTCAAGCTTGAAATCGCTGCGAACGTCACCATCAAGATCAACAAAAACTGCATCGTCAGCACTGTTGACAAGGCTGGCAAGACTGACACAGCTGCCACGGCTAGCAAGTAAGCCAAACCATTTTAGGAGGGAGAATAAGCTAAATTATTCTCCCTCTTTTCCTTTCCATCCCTCCGCTCATGAGCAAAAATTACTACAGCATTGACGATTTCGAGAAGCTTGAGCCAGCCATGCGCCTTGCTGTCATCGGCAACCCCATTGCTCACTCCAAATCGCCGAACATGCAGCAGGCAGCCTTGGACGCGGCAGGGCTTCCCTACCGCTACGTGCGACTGCAGAGTGATACGACCGATGGCAAGTTTGCGGACTTGGTCAATCGCTGCAAGGAATTAGGTTTCATCGGGATGAATGTCACGGTACCCTTCAAGGGAGAGGCCTATGGGCTTGCCGTGCAGCACGACACCCTCTCCGAAATTTGCGGAGCCTCCAACACCCTTGTCCAACAAGCGGATGGTTGGCACGCCTACAATACAGATGGACCAGGCTTTCAACGCGCCATCGAACACAAGTGCGGGCAGTCCCTCAATAGCCTGCGCGTCATCATCCTAGGTGCCTGTGGTGGTGCGGGCCGCGCCATTGCCGCCCAATGCGCCCTCGCGGGCTGCAAGGACATCACCCTCGTCAACCGTCCCCGCCCCGAGCTGGAACAGCTGCAAACTTTGCTGCAAACTCATGCGCCAAGCAGCACCATCCGCTGCCTCCACTTTGATAGCTCCGAATTGCAGCAAGTCGCGGCAGATGCCGAGCTTATCGTCAACGCAACCGTCCTCGGTCTGCATGCGGGTGACCCCATGCCCATGCCGACTGACTACCTGCACCCCCACCACTTTGTCTACGACATCGTCCCGCACGAGACTGCCTTCTGCCACGCGGCTGAAAGCAAGCAATGCCTCTGTGCCACTGGCGAGCAGATGCTCCTCTGGCAAGGTGCCATCGCCTTTGAGCACTGGTTCCATCAAAGCCCCGATGTCGCAGCCATGGCTCAAGCCCTCAGCTGATGGGCACCTTGCAAAATTAGCACTGAAACAAAGTTCGAACCGAGCATAAGGCCCCCTAATCCCATGGATATTACCTACACCGAAGAAAAGCGATTCACGCAGGCCGAAGTTGAAGTCCTCTTCCTCTCCGTCAACTGGGTTTCAGGTCGCTACCCCGCGCGACTTCATCGCGCTCTCCAAAACTCCTCCACCGTCATCACCGCATGGGCTGGCGACCAACTCGTCGGGCTCACCCGCCTCTTAGATGACAGCTGCATGACCGCCTTCATGCACTACGTCCTCGTCCACCCCGACTACCAAGCTCATGGCATCGCAAGTCAAATGATGCGCCTCGTCAAAGAGAAGTACAAGGACTACCTCTACATCGACCTCATGCCCGAAGAGCGCAAGAACGCCAGATTCTACCAAAAGCACGGCTTTGAAATCATGCCCGACGGCATTGCGCTGAGCATCATTAACAAAGCACCTTTTGAACAATAAGCAGCTAGCACAGTCTAGCTTGATACGCCTCCTTTTGGTCTTCCCCAATCGGTAATACGCTAAAATATTGGGCTTGGGGGTGGTTGAAGATAAGGGCGCAGACCGAGGCTTGGGGCTGCATCATGGCGTTTTCGGTCAACTGGGCGGTGGTGTACTCGCTGGCGTTGAGTAGATTGAAGATGATGCGTTTTTCAGCATGGTCGGGCTGGGTGGGGAAGCCGCAGGCGGGGCGAATCATGGTGGAGCCCCTTGCAGGCCAGTATTCCTGAATGCGCTTTTGGACGCACTCGGCCATGGATTCGGCTAGCATGTTGGCTAGTGCGGGTAGCAGGATGGCGCGGTAGCTGTCATTTTGTGCCTCGTAGGCGGATGCTTGTTCATCGACCCCGATGATGCTCAGTTGCATCGCCCCGATAAAGCCGCCCTGCCCCTCGGGTGCAACAAAGTCAGAGAGGCACAAACGCGGATTATCGCTGGGCTTCTGTTGGCGCATGCCGTGGAGTATCGCACCACCTTCCACCACGATGTCATCACCTTGGGAATGGGCATGCCACAGACCAAAGACCGCCTTGGCGGCCAGCCACTCCTCGGATGCACCCTGCTCGAACAATTGGTGGGCATCGCGCATCAGGGATTCTGCCTCGCGTCGCATGGCGCTATCGGCATCGGGGTGGAATGCTTGTTTGCTGGGGTTCCAAACGCGTTCCAGTTCAAAGCTTCGCAGCATAATGCTCCAGTCGGCATGTTCCATCAACTCCGACCATCGTATTTCAAAATGGGCTTGTGGATTGTGGCAAATGCAGCCCGAAACAGGGGTGGAACAAGTAAAGACACCCTTGCGCAGGGGCTGCGCTTGGGGTGCTGCTGCCCAGTCAATCTTGAGGGCGCGGGCGCGGGCCTCGTCCAAGCTGAGCAGTGGGGTGTTCTTGTCGGCAAATTGTTGGCGGAGCTCTTCTTGCTCTCGCAGGTGGCTCAACCTGTAATGCCCCGCCTCTCGACCGACCAAGGCCGAGGCAACTGGGACAATGGTGGAGGCATCAGCCGTCTGTGCCACGAGTCCATCGGGATAGCAAGGTGCCAGCTTGAGCGCGGTGTGCAGCGGGCTTGTCGTCGCCCCACCCACCATCAGCGGAAGCTGATGCCCAGCGACTTGCAAATCGTGAGCCAATTTACTCATCTCATCCAAGGATGGGGTGATGAGACCAGAGACCGCAACTAAGTCGGCCTGCTCTGCCGCGATGCTCGCTAAGATTTCCTCCCTGCTGACCATAACCCCCAAATCCACGACGCGGAAGCCGTTGCAGGCGAGCACCACCCCGACAATATTCTTGCCAATGTCATGCACATCCCCCTTGACGGTCGCAAGCACCACGGTACCGACGACCGAACTACGATCCTGTTGCTCTTCAATCAGGGGGGAGATGAGCGCGACGCTCTGCTTCATCACTCGGGCACTCTTAACGACTTGGGGTAGAAACATCTTCCCCGCGCCAAAGAGCTCGCCCACCTGCGACATACCAGCCATCAGCGGACCTTCGATAAGTTCCAATGGATGCGCGCAGGCGGCAAGCGCCTCCTGTGTATCCTGCTCAATAAAATCGGTAATTCCCTTGACCAGCGCATAACTCAAGCGCTCTTGCACGGGCAGAAGTCGCCACGCCTGCACATGCTCAGCGGGGGCATCTTTCGTCTTGCTCAGGCCTTGGGCATGAGCAAGCAGCTTTTCGGTGGCGTCTTCAGCACGATTGAAAAGCACATCCTCCACCAGCTTGAGCAACTGCGGCTCAACCATATCATAGACGCCTAGCATACCCGCGTTGACGATACTGATATCCAGCCCCTGCTGCTGGGCGTGGTACAAGAAGGCACTGTGCATCGCCTCACGCACCATATTCATGCCACGGAAGGCGAAGGAGACATTGGAGATACCACCCGAAAGGTGGCAGTTGGGGAATCGCTCATGAATGGCACCCACGCCATGGATGAAATCGCGCGCGTAGTTCGCATGCGCGGCAATGCCCGTACCGACAGGCAAAACATTGGGGTCAAAGATGATGTCGCACTCCTCAAACCCGACGACATTGACCAGCAAATCGTGCGCTCGGGTGGCGATGCGCAAGCGGGCATCCACCCCCTCGGCCATGCCATCCTCATCAAAGCCCATGACCACGACAGCCGCGCCATAGCGACGAATGAGACGCGCCATACGCAGAAATTCAGCCTCGCCATTCTTCAGAGAAATCGAATTGACGATGCCCTTGCCTTGCAAGCACTGCAAGCCCGCCTCCAAGACCTCCCAGCGGGCGGAATCAATCATGAAGGGCACGCGGGCGATATCGGGCTCGGCAGAGAGCAAATTGATGAAGTGGCGCATGGTAGCAGGGCCATCAATCATGCCATCATCAAAACAGATGTCAAGGACAACGGCCCCATTCTCCACCTGACGACGGGCGACCGCCAAGGCTTTTTCAAACTCACCCGCGCGGATGAGTTTGGCGAAGATGGGCGAGCCCGCGACGTTGCAGCGTTCCCCCACAAAGAGGGTGTTGCTGCCGTCATCGTGGTTGTAGGCCTCCAGCCCCGACAAGCGAAGTTGCTTAGGATGCGGGCGTGGGGCGGGAACACGGGGGGCAAAGGGTCGCACGGCATCCGCAATGGCAGCGATGTGCGCAGGCGTGGTGCCGCAGCAACCGCCCACGATGTTCAGCAAGCCCTTTTCGGCATAATCGGCAAGCATGCCAGCCATGGTGGCGGCATCATGCTCATAACCACTGGGGCTAAAGGGGTCGGGCATGCCCGCATTGGGAAAGATGCAGATATGACAATCGGCCAAGCTGGCAAGCTCGCGAGCAAAGGGCAGCATGAGCTCTGCGCCCATGGAGCAGTTGAGACCCACAGAAAAGAGGGAGTGGTGGCGAAGGGAGTTCCAAAAGGCCTCCACCGTCTGCCCCGACAGCGTGCGACCCGCGCGGTCGGTAATGGTCAGGCTAAGCATCACGGGGGGGATGCTGCCCCCCTCCTCGCGCAGTTCATCCAGCGCAAAGAGACAGGCCTTGGCATTGAGGGTATCGAAGGTGGTCTCCAAAATAATGCCATCGAGGGGCTGCTCCAGCAAGCAGAGGGCTTGGTGGCGGTAGACGCGCCGCAGCTGGTCAAAATTGACCGCGCGGAAGGCGGGGTCGTTGACATCGGAGGACATGGAGCACATCACCGCCATGGGGCCAAGCGCACCCAGCACGTAACGCTTGCGACCATCGCGAGCCTCGGCCGCATCAGCAGACTCACGCGCAAGGCGCACAGCCGCCACATTGATATCACGAACGAGTGCCGCAAGCGATTCATCCGCCAGCACGGCTTCATAATAATCTTGGTCGTGCTTGCAAGGTGGTGACTGATGAAAGTACTTATGCTGCCCAAAGATAGAGGAGGAGAAAGTCGCCGCCGTGGCAAAATCCGCCCCCGCAGCAAAATAACCATCGTGAACAGCACGTAGCAAATCGGGACGCGTCAGCGCCAGAACATCATTATTATTCAGCAAATCGCAGGGATAGAGCCCCATGTCAGAAAATAGCTCACCTCGGTAATCAGCCTCGTTCAAGTCATTGCGCTGCAGCATCGTGCCAATGGCACCATCCAAGATTAAAATGCGTTCTTCGGCTTGAGACTGTAAGGATGAGAGCATAACTAACGCTAGTTTAGCCAGCTACCCTTGCCTTGTCAAGCCAGCGCAGTTGCATGGCTGGATAATTATCCCTTACTTGAGGCGATTAAAGGGGACCAGAGCTTTTGATGTCGCCATGCTTTAGGAAATCCCATTTCACGGTCGATGCTCAGCACTGGGGGATTGGTCTTAAGGAGTTGCTCCAAGCGTTCATCCCAATGGCTAGTCTCGGCAATTTTTTCCAAAAGAACATGCAGCGACATCAAAAGGAAGGCGGTGGAATCTTTTGGCAAGAGATTCCATGGCGCGCTCTTACAATCTTGCACAATATCGACGACGCGTTGACCACCAGCGCGGCGCTTCCATTTTTTATTCCAAATACGCCCGTGGTGGGCACAAACATTGCGGGCTTGATTCAACAAAGCCATGATGGACGAGAAAAAGCTTTCATCCGAAAATCCAAAGCTCAAGGCAATTTTCTTCCTGACCTCCAAGGGAATACCGCCCTCATACAAATGATGCAGGTTGCCAAAGGTTGAAAACTGAACCATCACCCAAATGGGCAAATCCCCCACCGATGCTATATTTTTACGTTCCCGAAAATGATAGGCACAATCCTCTCGACTGCTCGAATAATTCTTTTGGAAGGCCTCAAGTCGTTTCTCTTGAGTCAGTTTTCTATATTTGACAGCATAATTATATCGGAATTGCTGCGGGTTGCTTACTCCCGAGCTTTGCGCCCATTCATAAGCAATAGCAACTCGAAAAGCAATCTCAACGCGTTCTATGGCATCCATAATAAGGAATCGCAAACGACGGTCAAAAAGATAACGCTTCCAAATCACATCAAAATCAGTACCTGCTCGAAAGCTATCATTCACAGACCATTGCCCATCTTCGCCTCTTACTTTCTCCCGATAAGAGTACAAGTACCCAGAAAGCCTATAATAGCCGATGGACTGCAAACATTTCTCTAAACGTTCCATACTCGGAACATTGCTTAAGCCTCGAGAAACGAGCAACTCCGCCTGTTCGCGGTAAGATCTAAATGGCTTCATATTTGGGACATCCTATCAAGTAAGATGCCACCATGTTCTAGACACGGTGGCAAATAAAAAATGCGAATTTATGCGTTACGAAATAACGTCCTTTTAGGGGAATCGCTTGAGTGAATTCATCATAGTGGTAGTCACGCGCGTAGTCAAGCATAAATTTTTCTTATTGCATTTTGTGCCACACAAAAACAGTGGGCTAATATTTAAGGGGACCTCTAACAATTGGTGCAGGGGGTGGTGCGAAGGTAGTCTGCTGGCAGTTTAAGCTTAGCTTCGTCAAGGTAGCTCATCATGATGGCATGGATTTGGTACTGCGCCTCTCGCTTGATTTGTAGTTCGTAATCTTTATGTGGGAATAGGTCACGCGTATCGATATTGAAGACGACTTCACCTTGTTTTTTCGCGATGAGAGTGACGCGGTAAGTAAGTGCCTTGGGGCTCATGCGAAACTTAGGAGCTACAACGGGGTGTTGGGGCAGTTTCAGATGCTCTTGCAGGAGCTTGCGTACTTGCGCACTATCTTCTTCACTCAGTGAAATTTCTTTTTCAATCTGCTTATTGAATTGATGCCCTTTACCTTCGATGTAAGGTGTGTAGCTATACGCAATACAGATGCTATCAATATCCGCCTGCTGAATGGCTCGGAGCCTTGAGGCTAGCGTTCTGCCCCATTCGGCATTGGCGTTTTTAACCGATGCCGCTTGAGGATGCTGCGCGGGAGCTGCAGTACAGCAGGCACAAGCAAGCAGGGCACATGTCGTTAGTGTAGTGATTGCATTCATGCTTATTCTAGCTATCCATCATCAATGAGGCGCGCGAGTTTCTTTTTTTGATTTCATCATATACAATCCATATGTAGCTTAGCAACATGGGAATCCAGTGCAACAAATTTTCTACCCTGAAGCGAAAGAATGGTGCATTCATTTCACTAAACGCAACAGCAGGGTTATTTTGAAGCAATCCTAAACACAAGGGTGGGATTAAAAACACAAACAAGTTTTTGTTAAAGTATTGATAAAGCGGATAAAACACCAGTGTTAGAGGCAACAATATAGGCACATAAAATATATAGGCGAATCCAATCGCAACAAATGAATCGATGATAGATAATGATTTTTCATTGATCATATCCGCTATTAACGATGTCAGGTATACAAATAAAGGATAGACAATCAACGCGTATTTAATGATAGGATGCATATCTATTCTTGGTTAGAGATGTGCGCGGTCTGTTTTTTACTTGTGTCTTTCAGACTAAGTTATTTGCTATCGCTTTGCAAGCTTATTGTTCACTTGTTAGGTGCTTAAAATTTAAGCTTATGTGGTAGACATGCCCCCTTCAATTATCGAGAAATCTTAAACCAATGCAGCCATCAGATTACGAATACTTTCGCAGGTATCTGTAAAGCTGATACCTGAAGCGTAGGAAATGCAAGAAATTTTCTGTAAATTGCCTCAATGAATTTTTAGATTAATAGGATAGGGGTGAATTTATGCTGTGATTGATGAGGTTGAGTTGAGTAGTTTTTCTTGGAATTCGCGCG
>JAWXTZ010000052.1:0-15309 GCA_044433085.1 Akkermansia sp. | reverse complement strand
TTTGGCACAGGTAATCATCACGATTTAGTTTTTTAATCACCTTTGGGCGCGATGAAGTCGTAAGCGGGCAGATGAAATGCGCTTCGCGCTTCCTTATCATATCAAAGTGTTTCCATGAGTAGAAGCCATTATCAATCAAGATAAGATGCGTCTTTTTTACGTATTTCATCAACCTTGGAAACATTTTATGCTCCGAGGTATTACTCTTATTATGAACAAGGTAAAGAAGCACTCTCAACATCGCATCAAAGAAGCAACATATTTCCACCGCCACGGGACCAGGAGAGTCGGAGACCCCTGTTCGATGCGCTTTAAACTTTTGATAGAGAAGTGAATTTTCAGGCAGGGAAAGAGTGCATTTATCAACCGCGATGAGTGAGAATCCCCGCCATGTTCTGTAACGCGTTTTTTCAGAATGGAAAAATTGCAGGATAGAATAGAAAAACCGAAAACTTAAAAGAGACTTGCAAGTCTCTTTTTTATTGGGATAATGTAACGCTTTTTCTGGAATGAAAAATCCTTTCACGGACGTTGCTGAGGCGTTGCAGGATCAAGGTTTAGGCTTTTAATTGGAGCTGAGTGTGCAGTTGAAGTCGTAATCGTTGGAAGAGCTGCCTCCTGATGGTTTCCAGAAGTCGCTGCCTGATATGGTGAAGCTACAGCTCCAGCTTGAGACGGCGGAGCTGATGGCGGATTTAATTGCAGATGGGTCGAAGGTAAGGGTCATGATACGTCGATGGTGATGTTGAGGGCGGTGCCACTTGCGGTAGCGGTTAGGGATTCGCCATGGCTATCCATGGTATCGGTGGCATTGACTGTTTTGGCTTGCAGGTCTTGCTTGAGTTGAGCTTCGGCCGCCTCGGTGATGGCGTCGTCATCGAGGCTTATTTCATACCAGTACTTGGCTAAAAAGTCGGTACCACTGGGCTGTGTTGTCTTTTTAACCTTGATGAATTTGGAGCCTTCGTACTTGGTGGCACTGTACAGGCTCCATTGCTGATTATCGCTGACACTAGGGCTCACGGAGATGACAAAATCGCAGGGCTGGCTCTTTTTGCTGACGTTATCTCCGTCGCTGCCAGCAAATTCCATTGTCAAATTGCCTGTCAGGCTGGCGCCACCCTGTGCTGTGGCGCTGGCTATGCCCATTTCGACATCGATATTGGCACCTGGGAAGGTGTGATTGGCATTGTAGGTCACGCTGCCGTCTGCTGTTAGGTTGGAAAGCAAGCTGTTGATGTAGCTGGAGTCAACCTTGAGCGTCCACTTATACGCGAACTCGCCTTCCCCATTACGGACCAGTTCGGGATCACCTGCGATTTGCATGCCAGCACCTGCCAAGTAGGCATATTTAACCTTGCCAATCTTTCCGCCGTCGGGCTCCTCTTCGGGGTCAATGGGGATAAAGACACCGGGTGGCGTTGGGTCGCTCGGCGTTGGGTCGTCTGGGTTCGTGGGGTCGGGTGTTTCGCCGCTGTCGCCATCGGGGTCATCCTCTCTAATGCAGACTCTTGCACTAGCGGAGCTGATAACTTCGCAGTGATCGCACCTGATGATGCGTAACGCGAGGCTGACCATCCACCCATGCTTTGAATTCGGGTAGCTGTAGGTGTAGCTTAGGCTAGTTATCAAGTCATCGGACTCCTCAATACCCGCATAGTCGGTCAAAGGCTTCCAGTTCTTGAGGTCTTCGTCCGTGGGTTCGGGGCCATATTCCCCCACGCGAGCAGACTCAAGGTCAGTCGGAGCCGTTGCTTGAGACCATTGACGGTGCTGCGCATAGCCCGCAAGGCTAGGCAAACGCGGGTAAGCATAAACGGAGTCCGCCTCAAACGTGCCCTCACCAATCGTCGGCGCGATGGCATAACCCACGCCCACCTGCCAGAAAAACACCACCCCGCTGTGGATACCCATGTAGAGCACCACACCAGGGTGATGTCCCCACGTGCACGGCGACCACGTAGCAATGCACCAGCAAGACAGCCCCGTGACATTAAACTTGTCACCAACCTTCGGCAAAATATCATCAACTTGGCTATAATGCACAAGCGAATAGTTGTAACCACCAGCTTGTTCAGCCCCCTTGTCCTCTTGCGTATCAGGCTGAACAAGGCTCAACTTAAGGGCGAGCATGCCATTTACCCACCCCGCCAGCAAGTAATAATAGCGCGATGCATAAACATCCTCACTCGGCAAATCAAGCCGCGCCACCGCAAGCCAGTGCTGCACTCCTGCCGCCTCTGCCTGCGTGGCAAAAAAAGGCACGTGGTCCACCAACCCCTCGCCCTCATCGTAATTGCGGTGGTAGGGGTTATCCTCCTCCACACTGACCGTGATGTCGGGGAAGTGGTCAAGCGTGTTGACCAATCGCTGCGGATCCCCCGCTGGTATATAATTAGAGCTCATCTTATTTTTTACAGATTGTTACCTCTCCCTCGTACGTGTCGCCCGTCTTCTTGAGGCGCCAAGCGTATTTGTAGTCGTGATTGTAATTGTTGATAACTTCGGATTCTATCTCAATGGTACCTTTGGGTGTTTGCACCTTACCGCCCTCAATAAACCACTCATCCCCGCTGGCGTACACCTGCCCGAATCGGAGTTCGTGCCCCTTGGCCATGGCGGCATGAGTTGCGGTAATGCTGGGCGAAATAGTGGTCACGCCGTTATCTTCAGCCTCTTCGGGTTCTTCGGGCTCTTCAGGCTCTTCAGGATTGGGTTCTTCTGGCTCCTCTCTCGGAACGGAAGCCAGCCCTGCACCGACCGCCCCCCACAACAGGCGGCGGGTCGCGGCCATACGGTCCGCATATTCATTAATACTGATCAGCTCATTAACCCCCAGCGACAGCGACAAACGCTCCAGCAATGGCGCATAGCTCACCGAAATCACCGGACTCGCCATAGCTCTCCAAGCCTCCAAGCCACCCCTAACCGATAAGTTCGAGGCAATCAAACCGCTAGGGCTGCCCACAAAACGCACCATAGCCAAACCGCCCTGGTAATACAACTTACGAGTCGCATTGTAATATTGTTCCGCGCCCGACTTCACATCATCCCACGTGGGCCCCGTATCGCCAGCCCCGCCCCCAGTCTCGGGAGTCACGGGCTCATCGGTGGGCTCGTAGTCCTCATCATCAGTGGATAGTTCACCCGTCAGTGGGGCGTACTTTTTTGTTTTGCGGTTGATGACAATGCACTCGCACTGAAGCGTTGTGTATCGCCAGATTTTGCCCTGGTACTGAAATTGCCCATCCAGCCACGCGAGAGATTGTTCTTTAGTGAGCCCATTATCTGGCAATTCCGCCAAGGGGATGGATATGTTTTGTTCCGCAATAACCTTGCACCACTTCAGCCCTGGCGTGCACAGGGCATGACGAGCATGCGCCGCAAAACTGCCAGAGGTAAGCATGTACACATTGGCCCAGTTCTGGCAAGATTCATAATTAAAAGGGATGGCTGATTCTTCGTCCTCTTGCGACCCTTCCGACCCTTCCTCGGCTGATGCATCAAAAGCATCCGTGGCATCAACGGGTGTGATGTGCAAGCCCCCAAAGACCGCCTTGCCTAACCCCGCTTTGCGCAGCTGCCACATGGCGGATAGCGACTTCCAGAAGGTGAGAGCCTCGGTCCCACCAACGCTGCGCAGGTAATTGGGCTCATAGACATGGGGCTGGGGGATTTTGGTACCACGGACATACTCCCACTGTTTGAGGCTCTGCACCGCCTCAACCCCCAAAGGAGCATCAGCAGCCCCACCCGCCACCACATCCACCGGCAAATCATAAACAATACTATTGGTGGCAAACCTCTTAGCAGCATCGCCATAACTCGCCGACAAAGTACCATGAAGCACCGTCACACAAGGGTGTTGCAAATCATAACGCGGCACCAGCTCCACAGACTCCGCACCCTCACTCGTCGCGATCAGCGAGCCATTACTCGCCAGCAGCTCACCCGTCACCAAATCGTAAGAGCAATCAGGCGAGCTACCACCCACCAAAATCATATCTAGGGCCGCGCTGTAACTCATCGCCACGCGGCAATTGGGCACCCACTCCAGCAAAGATTGCAAGGCAGCCCCGCAAGTCGTTGGCGAAGTAACCGCAGGTACCTTGCCAGCCGACAAGGTCCCCACCTCAAAACCAAAATCAAGCCCACTGTACGCCTTAGCATGCCCCAAAACAGAGCCCACCGCGCTGGTCGTACTAACCAGCCGCTCCTCATCAGACGAAGGCACATAAGGGATTGTCATCAGCATCGCCAGCACACTACTAATCGTGTACTGCACATCCCACGCCTTACCACTGGGGATGGGGCGAATCTCCGTCACATACCCCGCCATCAACTTACTACCCGCCTTCCAAAACTCCACATAATCCAAGTGCCCAAAACCCTCGGGGAAAGTCGGTTCAATGGGATTACTTTCAGTCCACCCAGCAGGGATATCAAGCCCGATTGTCAGTGTAGCAACATCACCCGACATGCGGGCAAAATTGAATGACACATCGGTCATATTCAGCCCGTGATTATCTAAATCAATCTTCATCGTTTCCATTTCAAATTCTTTAATTTCTGGTTATTCGCACGGCCTTCAGCCTTCAGGGCGGAAATATCTGCCTTAAGCTTCGCCAATTCATCGACCCCTATTCCTTCATTCGATAACAACTCGTTCATCGTCTGCGTCAAGTCCTCAATCTGCTGCAACAGCTCAGCATTTTCACGCTTCAACAAGGCCTCCTGAGACCGCACATTATCGCGCCTCGCCTTGGTCAAAGAATCCGTCTGCTGATCATTTGCAAGCTCTTGGCTACCCTCTTGCAAAGCCCTTGCAGTACCCGCATGTCGCGTGGCAGAATACTGGGCACTAGCAGCCTCCCAAACCTGCTTGCGAGTGTCGCCATCAGCCCGCCTAATCACCCCCAACTGCTCGCCATACATATCGCGCTGCGCAGCAGACAAAGGGGCAGGCTTACCCATGGCATACTGACCCATAACCTGAAGCATCTTGGGGTCATCCTTCAGCGCCGCCAACAACGCGGCAGCAGCCTCCCGAGCCACCTTCGTTGCATTGGTACCAACACCAAGCCCGCTAGCCAACTCATCAGCCTTGCCTTGATAGCGCGTCGCCAAATCGCCAGCTTGGCGCGCCTTCTCATCCTGCACCGCGCGGGCAGTCTCACGCGACTGCTCCTTCACGCGGGCATCCTCCTGTTGCGTCAGCTCAAGCCTAGCCTTCTCTTGCGACTCAGCTAACAACTGCGAACGAACAGGCAAATCCTGCTCCAACTCACGGGCAAACTCATCATAAGACTCCATCCATGTATCTGAAGCCTTAGCCGCAGCCTTCGCCTTCGCCTCAGCATCCTGATGCAAGCGCCCCAACTCCGTAAACGCAGCCCCCATATTGCGGGTGTCAATGTCCATAGACTCCATAAAATCCCCAGTAGCCGCTTGGCGCTGGCGGAAATCGATACGGCGCGAATCATCAAAATCCAGCCCCATCACCAATTTACGCGCAGCATCATAATCCTTATAACTCATAAACATATCATCGCCAAGCTCATACTTTTGCTGCTCTTTAACAGCCTCATCATAAGCCGCATCTTGCACAGCAGCCTCAGCCTTGGCCTGCTGCATATCCTTTTCCAACTGGGCCTTACGATTCGCCAACTCATCGCGTTGCCGCTGCTGGTCAACCTCCTGCATGGCAAAAGTAAATTGCGATTCCGAAATTTCCCCCGTCGCCAACTGCGTCTGCAAACGCAACTCCTCCGCATCACGCTCATTGCTCAACTTCAAAGCAGCCAAATTCAACTGAATCTGCTCCTGCTCCGACATATTACGCAGCGTCCTCAACTGCCGCTCCAAGGTACGCCCATAACGAGTCGCCAAAGCTTGGCGACGCTCCAAATAACGCGTCTCCGCCTCCTCATCCTGCAAAGCCTCAAAAGCCACTTTAGCGTCTCGGGTAGCCTGTGCCTGCCGCTCCATTTCCTCGGCACGCTTCTTCTGCTGCTCCTCATCAGACTTGTTCCACCAAGCCCAGAGAGTCTTGAGCAACTCAATACACTGGTTAATCAACCCAATCCAAGCAAAAGCCTTACCAGCCGTACTAGCAAAAGCAGCAGCGGCCATACGTCCAAATTTAAAGCCCTTAGTCAAACCACCCACCGAGGCTGTGGCGGCAGGGGCATCCTTCGCAATCTTCGCAATAGCCGCCTGACTGGCAGCCGTCGCGGCTGATGCGGCATCCTCCACCGACTTACCCGCAGCCAACGCCTCAGTCGCGGCCAACTTAGCAGCCTCCGTTGCAGCTGCCTCAATATCCTTACTGCCAGCAATCGCCTCAGCACTCGTGGCAACAGCAGCCTTAGCTATCTTTTCAGCCTCCTTCTCAGCCGCCTTGGCAGCAGCGGCAGACTCCTTAGCAACAGCCTTGGCAGCTCGCTCCGCTTCACGCTCCGCAGCCTTAGCGGCGGCGGCAGCTTGCTTTTCAATTTCGCGGGCTTGCTTCTCCGCTTCACGCTCCGCAGCCTTAGCGGCGGCGGCAGCTTGCTTTTCAATTTCGCGGGCTTGCTTCTCCGCTTCCTTCGCGACCTTCTCAGCCTCCTTACTGGCAGCCTTAGCCGCCTTTTCAGCTTGCTTTTCAACCTCCTTAGCAGCCTTTTCAGCCTCCTTCGCAGCAGCCTTTGCCGCAGCTTCAGCCGCCTTCTGAGCCTCAACAGCAGGGTCAACGCTAGACCCTGAGCCCGAGCCACCAGCCGACTTACCCGACTGCTTACCCATAGCCGCCATATCAGCCTTAGCCTTGGCAGCGCCCGAGCCATCGTACTCAGTTACAATCTTAATCTTAACATCCTTATCAGCCATAGGTCAGTGAGCAGTGAGCAGTGAGCAGTTGCCAAAGGCAAAGCAGCGGTGTATACTAAAAGCATGGCTAAAAGCATCGTCAAAGAAAAAAGTTTTTGCTTCGCGGTTCGAGTGGTGAATCTGTATAAATACCTGTGCGAAGATAAAAAAGAATACGTGCTCTCCAAGCAGTTATTGCGCTGCGGCACAAGCATCGGGGCTAATGTTGCTGAGGCGATAGGTGGCATCAGCCGAAAGGATTTTTCTGCGAAAATGTTCATTGCTTATAAAGAAAGTTTAGAAACTGAATATTGGTTAGATTTGTTAAAAGCTTGTCTGTATTTAACAGAGGCAGAGCATCAATCAATGCGAAGCGATTGCTCAGAACTAGCACGCATGCTGACATCTATCACAAAGCACTCACGATAACTGCTCACTGCTCACTGCTCACTGCTAACTGCTAACTATTCGCGGCTGGTTCACCTTGGTTCTACTTAAGGCGTAGCATCGGCGGTGCGCTAACGCGCTTGCAACGGTAGAAATTAGCGGGCTGTCGCCCGAAGAAATAGGAGTCGCCCAACTGGGCGAGTGGCGCCGAGCTAGGCTTGCAACGCGGACTAGAGCAAACTACAGGATGGGTCAGTTGGGCGACTGCAAAGGCTGCTGCGCATCCTTTGCGTTATTGTCTCGCCGACGGGCGTCTCCGACAGCTGGGCTTTGCCCAGACCTACCAAAGGTCTTCGACCTCTGGACTCTGTTCACGATGCTTCGCATCGTAGGTGCTTATTTTTTAGGCGACCGTGAAGAGTAACGCTAGCTACAACAAGACAATGAAAAACGCAGCAAGCTGAATGCTTGCTGCGTTTGAAAACATTGTTGTTGGCTTATTTTAGTACCAAGTCTTAATGTTGGTGATGTTGTCAGCGTTCAAATCGCGGTTGGTTTTGCCGTTACCTTGACGGTCGGGTCCAAGGGAGTAGACGTCAAAGTGAGCATTGATGCCATAGCCCTTCTTCCCAGCTTCATCACACTCGGCTTCGCAGCCGATGCAGTAGCGGTAGGGTACTCCCCAAGGGTCAATGATGGCAAAACGCTTCTTATTGGGTCCGCGTAAGAGTTTTTCGGGCATATCGGGTGATTTGGCCAGTTTGACTCGGTAGGCAGGCAGCCCTTGCTGAATTTCATCATTGGGCGAGCTGTTGATGGCCAGTGTTTCACAATAGCCCGTGCGCAGCTGACCATCTTTGTTGCGGTCTTGGCGACCGTCGTTGTCGTAGTCGCCCGAGAGGATGCGATAGAGAACATGGGAACTCCATTCATCACCGCGACCATAGGGCATCACCCCACCATTGTCTGCCCGATAAGCTTCGAGCGAGGCTTCGATGAGGGCGATGTGTGTCTCGGCCTCCTTTTTCATGGAGGATGACTTGATGTAGCCCGTCATGGCCCACGCCATGGCTGAAAGCGCGGCGATGATGGAAATGACGACAAGAACTTCGATTAAGGTGAAGCCCTTTGCTTGTGCTGGCTTGAGAGTTTTGCTTTTCATGTTTGGTGATTAGACGCTCTTGATAACTTCCATCATTGGCATGAACATAGCCATAACAATACCACCGACGATGACAGCCAAGAAGACAATCATGAGGGGCTCCAGCATTGATGTCAGTGCTGATACGGCATTATCTACTTCTTCATCATACACTTCTGCAACCTTCATCAGCATGTCGGGCAGCTGACCCGTTTCTTCACCAACATCAACCATGGAAATCATCATGGGGGGGAAGACCGGGCAGGTGCTCATGGGTGCGACGATAGTTTCCCCTTCGCGCACGGCATCGTGCGTCTTGGAAATGGCATCACTGATGATGACGTTGCCTGCGGTGTCGCGGGTGATGAGCAGGGCTTGAAGGATGGGAACACCAGAGGCGACAAGGGTACCGAAGGTACGCGTGAAGCGAGCCACGGCACTGGCACGAGTCAGGGGTCCAATAAGCTTGACTTTAAGGAGTAAGGTGTCAAAGAATCGAGCACCCTTGGGGGTACGCTTCCAGAAGGAGCCTGCAACGATGAGGATACCGACCAAGATGAGACCAAAGAGCCCGTTAGGGATGTATGGAATGGTGGTGGCCATGCAGTTGTCGGAAAGGTTGAAGACGAACTCGGAAATCCATGGCAATTCCATGTCATCACCCGTGAACATTTCCTTGAACTTAGGTACGATGACCAGCATCAGGAAGATGAGGATACCAACGGTGATGGTCAGAATGATGAGTGGGTAGACCATGGCCGAGGTGACTTTACCACGCAGGCGGTTGGCCTTTTCTTGGTATTCGGCAAGGCGTTGTAAGACGACTTCCAGCACACCACCCAGTTCACCAGCCTTGACCATGTTGACGTAAAGCTTGTTGAAAATCTTGGGGTAGGTTGCCAAGGCGTCGGAGAAGGTGGCACCACCTTGCACCGCTTCGGCCAGACCAGAAATGGTGGCGCGTAGGTGAATATTGGGCTCTTGCTTGGTCAAGACCGTCAAGCTTTGCAAGAGGGGGAGACCGGCACCAATCAGTGTGGCCAGCTGGCGCGTGAAGACCATCAGTTCTTTTTGTTTGATGGCTTTACCGGCCTTACCCGTTTTTTCTTTCTTGGCACCTTTTTTCTGTTTGGTGGTGGCACCTTTGGGTTTTTCCTTGGCGCTGGTTTCGGTGCAGTCTTTGGGGAGGAGTCCTAAGCCGCGGATTTGTTCCAATGCTGCAATTTTGTTAGCAGCCGAGACGATACCGACTTTCTCAACCCCGTTTTGGTCGAGTGCTGTGTATTTAAAGTTTGGCATAATATGTTAGTAGGATGAAGTTGAAGTGAAATGGAGATAGGAAGGGTAAATCTTGCTTGATGGCTTGCTTTAGGTGTACTTGAGTACTTCTTCAATGGTGGTGTTACCTTCAAAGATATTTTGGATACCATCTTCGCGCAGGGTGCTCATACCGAGTTCAATCGCCTTTTGTTTCAGGACGATGGAGGGGACGTTTTCGGTGATCATATCCTTGATGGGGTCGGAGGCATGAAGTAGCTCATGAATCCCCTTACGTCCCTTATAACCGGTGTTGGCGCATTTGTCACAGCGGGCACCGGTGAAGAATTGCTGGGTGCCAATCAAATCGGGGCGAATGCCCAGCTGATTGAGCAGCGTGTGGGATGGGTCGTAAGCTGTCTTGCAGTATGGGCAGATGGTACGCACGAGACGTTGTGCCAAGATGCCAATCAGCGTTGCGGATAAGAGGAAGGATTGAACCCCCATGTCGATGAAACGCGTCACGGCACCGGCCGCGTCATTGGTGTGCAGGGTGGAGAGAACCAAGTGACCTGTCAATGCCGCTTGAATGGCGATTTGCGCGGTGTCTTGGTCACGAATTTCCCCCACGAGGATGCGGTCGGGGTCCTGACGCAGGAAGGCGCGCAGAACACGTGGGAAGGTTACGCCAATCCCCTCATTGATAGGGACTTGAATGATGCCGTCAATGTCGTATTCGACTGGGTCTTCCGCGGTCAATACCTTGGAATCCTCTGTGTTGACCTCGCGCAGGGCCGCGTAGAGCGTCGTTGTCTTACCAGAACCCGTAGGCCCTGTCACGACGAAGATGCCGTTGGGTCGGTTGACGGTTTCCAGCACGTAGTCATGGACCTTGCGGGAGAGGTTGAGGTTGTTGAGGTCGAGGCTGACGCTGTTGCGGTCGAGCACACGAAGTACCACCGATTCACCATATTGGGTGGGCAGGGAGTTGACACGCATGTCCACGCCAAGTTCCCCTACCTTCATCACGATGCGTCCATCTTGCGGCACACGACGTTCGGCAATGTTCATGCCTGCCATGACCTTGACGCGGGAGATGATGGGGGTTGCTAAGTGCGTTGGTGGTGGTGCCATTTCATAGAGGGCACCATCGACACGATAGCGAATTTTGAACTCGTGTTCAAAGGGTTCCAAGTGAATGTCAGATGCCTTTTCCTTAATGGCTTGCGTGATGATGAGGTTGACGAATTTGATGACGGGAACTGCGTTTGCTTCCTCCACGCCATCTTGGCTACCAACATTCATGCCGCTGAGTTCGCTGAGCAAATCATTCATGGCCGCCTCGGCCCCGCCATAACATTCATTGACGCGGGCGCGCACTTCGTAGTCAGCCGCCACGTAGAGGTTGATGTCTAAGCCAACAGCCAATCGAAGGTCATCGACAATTTGTGGGTTGAGTGGGTCTTCCAAACAGACGTAGAGTCCGTCGCCTTCTCGGTACTCGATAGGCAGTGCCCCAATCATACGTGCTTGGTTCGCGGGGATGAGGGCGAGGATTTCTGCAGGTGGGGTGAATCCATCCAAGGAGATGTATTCTGCACCCAGTTCTGTGGCGATGTATTGCCAAAATTCTTCGGGGCTGCTGATGATGCCAAAGTCAATGAGGCTCTCCCAGAGCTCTTTGCCGCTATTGGCCATTTCTTCGACGATATCCTTGGCAACGGTTTTATCAAGTAAGCCGTTGTTGATGAAAATATCAAGTGTTGAGTTTGTGTCCATCTTATTGATTGAAAATTGATAGGGTTGAATCGTTCTGGGTGGGATTAGTTGGCATCGCCGTTCGTGACTCGAATGACTTCATCGGCGGCGCAAAGACCCGCTACCACTTTTCGGATACCATCTTCGCGCAGGGTGCGCATGCCCAATTCACGCGCTTTGACGCGCAGCTGAGCCGAGGTGAGGTCGGAGTTGATGAGTCCGCGGACGTCATCGGTGACTTCAAAGACCTCGAAAATGCCCATACGTCCCTTGGAGCCCTTGCCGGAGCACTTCTGGCAGCCGCAGGGAACCTTGACAACTCGGTTGATGTCGATACCCAGTGCTTCGGACTGCTTTTGGGTCAGGTGACCATCGACCTTGCAATCGCAAAGTTTACGGCAGAGTCGCTGTGCCATGATGGCGCGAACAGCCGAGGCGATGAGGAACTTATCCACGCCCATGTCCGCAAGACGAGCCACGGATGATGGGGCATCATTGGTGTGCAGGGTGGAGAGCACCAAGTGACCTGTCATGGCTGCTTGAATGGCGATGCCGGCTGTTTCGGCATCACGAATTTCCCCGATCATGATGATGTTGGGGGCCTGACGCAGCATGGCGCGCAGCGCGGCGGCGAAGGTCATGCCAATCTCCGAACGAATCATGACCTGATTGATACCTGCCAGTTCGTATTCCACTGGGTCTTCTGCCGTGATAATCTTTTTATCGGGGCGGTTGATGTGGTTCAAGCAGGCGTAAAGGGTGGTGGTCTTACCAGAACCGGTGGGGCCCGTCACCAAGATGACACCATCGGGCAGGGTGACGAGGCGGTCGAATGTTGCTTCGTCATCGGAGAGGAAACCGAGTTGTGGCAGACCGAGGGTAAGGGCGGATTTGTCCAAAATACGCATGACCACGGATTCACCATGGTTGGTGGGTACGGTGCTGACACGAAGGTCAATGTGCGCGCCACTCTTGAGGTCAAGCTCAATACGACCATCCTGAGGCACGCGTTTTTCGGCAATGCTCATGGTGGAGCTCATGACCTTGAGGCGGGCGACCATGGGTCCGAGGAGTTTCTTGGGGTGATTCTTAACTTCGACTAAGCGACCATCGACGCGGTAGCGCATGCGGACGCGATCCTCCATGGGCTCAATGTGAATATCGGAGGCGCGCATGCTGTGAGCCTCATTAAACATGGCATCAATCAGTTCGACGATGGGGGCTTCCTCTTGACCGTCGGCACCAATCTTGCGCTCGGGGTAGTATTTGTCGTGTGCCTTTTTGAGTTCTTTTTCGGAGCAGACGAAGAAGGAGAGCTCGCGACCTAAGAATTGAGGTAAGCTATCAAGCATCTCCATCGCAAAGGGGTCAGCGATGGCAACTTGCAGGGAATAGCCGTCATCACCCAGTGGTAAAAAGTTACCATGGCGCACCAGATTGGCTTGCACGCTGTTGATGATGTCGGGGGCAACCTCTAGTTCGGAGAGGTTGACGTATTCCATCCCAGAGTAGTTCGCGGCAACTTGCGCGATATATTCGGCATCGATATATTGTTGCTTGATGAGTTCGTCAATCACACTTTCGGAGAGTGAGAGATTCTCGCGAATGGAGCTAATGAGCGTGGCGTCAATAGCCTGTGCTTCTACAAGGAGGTCGAGGAGGTAATTTTCGTTGGAGTACACGACAAGAGAGATAGGTTTGAAGCTTGCTGTTGACTTTTCATCTGATAAGTCAAACTGGTAAAACTATACTCTACTTTACAACAAAGAGGGGCTGAGGTCAACCACACAAAGCGGAAAATGAGAGAAAATGTGATATTTTCGGGCTCTCAGAATTTTGCGTCGGGTCGGGGTATCCTTTACCTGCCGTATTGGCTGGGGATGCGTTCGTCCACTTCGGGATATGTTCCATCACTGCGATAAGTGGGGTCAATCCAATAGAGGTGGGATTCTAGAACCTCGTAGGGACTGGGTGGGGCAAAGATGCAGTCCAAGGTGTCAGGGAAGCGTACATGCCGCCAGTTGGCGATGTAGGCGGTGTTCTCCTTCCACCCTGGGCACCAGATAGCGAGCTCGGCAATGCGCAGATTCGCGGCTCGCGTGGCCTTGGCAAGCGCGGTCATACTCTGGGCTCCCTCCATCTCTTCAATGGCGCGGTCGAGCTGCGCGTCGGCGACCGAGTGCAGGTTCTTGCCGTAGGTATCAAGGTGCTGAGAGTGGAAGAGATAGCGTAGTTTAGGTAGGGGCGATGCGGCAACGTCCGCCCAGAAGGCTAGCTGGTATTGCTTGCTCTCAACCATCTTGCCCGTCTTTTGCCATGGTCCTGGGCTGGGGATGATTTCTAGCCCCGCTGCGCGCGCTTGCTCGCAGAGCACGTGCACCAATGTTGTGATTTTGTCGGATGGGGTGAAGTGAAGCGTGACACTCAAGCGCGTGCCATCAGGGCGCAGGAGGATGCCGTCCTTACCCACTTGCTTGTAGCCCATCTCATGAAATAGCTGCCGCGCTGTATCAGGCTGGTAGCTGCTTTGGGGAATGTCCTTGGGGGTGAGTTGTCCGTAACCATCGCTAAAGCAGCTCAGCCGCTCGGCTTCACCACGGAAGATAAGGTGCAGGGCTGCATCCATATCCATCGCGGCCATAATGCCTTGGCGCAGCTTGAGCTCGGGCAGGGTGGCACAGTTGAAGTAGATGCCGTAGGGGGGCATGGGGTAATTGGCCTTGAAGATGCGTTTTTCGATTTGACCTTTCCAAACAGCGGGGCATTCGGTGCGCTCTTGCCAAGTGGAGACATTGCGACTTTGGATGAAGTCGATGCGCTTGTTGAGGAAGAATTCCCAAAGCTGCGCCTCATCACTTAAAAAGTTGATTTCGATGCTATCCACATTGCAGCTGTTGCGGTAGTAGGGCAAATCCTTAGCCCACCAATCCTTGACGCGGCTGAGGGTGAGTTGCCGCCCGCGAATGATATCCTTGGGGTGCAGGGTGTAGCCACCTGTGGTGGGCGCGGGGCGGTTGCGGTAACGCTCCACGTAGTCTGGACCGTATGCTGCATAAAAACTGGGTTCATCCGCATGCAGGAGTTCGGAGGCGAGGTAGGGGGCAATCAGGCTGTTCTCGCGCAGGGTGACACTGAGGGTGTGCTCGCCAATGCTCTCCACCGCTTCGATGCGCTGTTGCAGGGCGGATAGCTCAAAGGGATTCTTGGCGTAGGGTGAGCAGCGCAAGTAAATGCCCAGTAAAAAATCTTGGGCACGGACGGCTTGCCCGTTGGAGTAGCGCGCCTTGGGATTGAGTTGAAAGTAGACCTTGCGCCCATCGATCGACCATTTTTCCGCTAAAGCAGGAATCAGATTCCCTGTGCTTGGGTGACGTCCAACCAGTTGTAATTCAACATTTTTGTAGAGTGTGAAGTTGAAGAAGCTCAATTGAACCCCACCAAAGGGGCGAAGGTGCATGGGGAAGGGACCCGCATTGATGATGCGCATGCTACCACCTTTCAAGGCAGCGGGGTCGCCTATTTCGGGCTCATCTCCGCCATCTTGCCATGTAAGGTTGCTAGGGAGCTCTCGCTCGGGTGAAATTTTGACATCAATCTCCTGCAAGTTCGCTAAAAAGTCGCGCATCCCATCGGGGTAGGTCGCTTGATGGGTTTGTGGCTGCGCGGCATCGCCTGTCCAAGCAGCATCCTTGCTCAACTCTGCCCAAATAGCCCACGCCGCACACAGTAGGCCCAGTAGAATAAGACCTATTAAAGATGAGATGAATTTCAACATGGCAGCGCGGGATTAGGTTTAGGGGACCTTGCAAAATTAGGCGTGATGAGTTTTGGATGCGAATTGAGCACAAATTTGGGGCTTGAGAGGCCCAAATATTAAATATTTGGGACGCGAAAGCTACAAATTGGCGCCAATTTGCGAC
>JAWXTZ010000051.1:0-15785 GCA_044433085.1 Akkermansia sp. | reverse complement strand
TCTTCATCTTGTACAAACTTATCGACACAATGCTTAAAACTAGGTAAGAAAATAAGACGTGGAACTTTTTTTAGTTCATTGACATGCCGCTCTTCTCGGGAGTAGCGCATATAGTCATCCCAGCAAGCAACTAGAGCGACATCTGTCTTACGACCTGTGAGGTCTGAATCAAGATTGCACATTTTGCTTACTCTGATAACCTTATCGCATGAATCTACGAAATCAGAATAATCTGCTTGGAGTTGTTTAACATTGGAGATAATGCATACCTTGCTTGGTTCAGCACTAGGGATGAACTCTGCAAATTTGGCATCATAGGCTAAGGTCTCTAAAACGTGCTTTTCGTTGAGGGTATCAATTTGCAAATTGCAAGGGAATGGATTATTGAAAGGTATTATGTTGGGACTGAAAAGGCTATCAGTTTCCTCAAACATTGTTCGCGAAGCGATAGATATACTTCCGTCAAAGAATAAAAATCGGTCTTTGCAGTCTTGGTCACGGGATGCTGCATAAAACTTATCTTTAACAAATCCTACTAATTTGTGGTCTTGAACGCTAATTACGCTCTCACCTCCGCTTTGTTGAGAGATAGCAATCATTTGTTGCAGCACCCCGCGTGCCCTCAATGGTGACGTTGGTTGTAAAATTGCAAAATAGTCACAGTCTCGTTGAGCCAGTACTTGTTTTACGCAATTTTTCATCTCCGCATCATTGACTTTCTCTCGAATATAATCTATCCCCTCATTTTCGCATATGTTTATGATTAGTTCGCTATCAGTACTAACGACTGGGGTAATCCCTTCCTGTTTTGCGTAGTAAACAGAGTGCAAGAAAAGAGGCTTCCCGCAGAATAGACTGTGATTCTTATTTGGGCAGCGTTCTGAATGATGTTTTGCTGGGATGATAGCTATCACCGTTTGTTTTTTAGTTTCTTCACTCATAATGCACGAATAGTTAAAGCATAAATTGATTCTCAATCTCCCTTATAACATATCTGCCCAGAATTTCAAGGTAATTCTCGTGGAAACAGCACGAAAAATCATTATCGGAGCTTATCAAAGAAAGGCGGATTCAATGAAGAATCCGCCTTGTGCTTTATTTATCCTCTCGTTCTTTGAGAAGCTCGATGATGTTTTTGTGAAGCTCTTTGATTTCGTCTTTGAGCTCTTTGTTGTGCTTGGTTTCGCGCCAGAGGAAGTATGCCATGATACCGACTGCGGAGATTTGCTGCGCGATTGTGCTGAGGTCAGTGTTCAGCAGGGCAAGCGCGGGCGTGAATGAGGCGAGGGCTAGGATACTGGGTTGGGCTAGGTTGTGCATAAGCGTGTACTCTGTTACTTGCCATCGTCTGTGATGAGGATGACTTCTCCTGTGGATTCTGCTTCTGGAGTTGGGCTGTTTTGAACCCATGTAAACCCATCAGGTGTGATGATGGCGGTGGAGCCGTCTTTCCCTACGATGGTGGTTGTGGTGGGAGTGCTTGTGATACTGGCGAGCTCGCAGCTGCTCAGGAAGCACGCGGTGATGATGGATGCGATGGTTGTTTTCATGGTGTTGTGTGGTGTGTTAGTTGATATTGATGTTTGTTGAGAGCAGTTCGACGATGTGCATGCCGTTTTCGATTGCGGTAAGCCTCAGGATGACTTCTGTGCCAACGTCTAGACCTGCTATGTATTGGGAGTTACCCCAGTAAGGAGCATCCATGAATGACCACAATTCGTGTTCATAAAATTTCCCTGCTGTGATACCTGTGATATGAACTAGCGCGACAGAGCGTGCAGGCATATTGGCGTAATTCACTCCATATCCTTCAGTTCCTGCGACATCTAATGTGTACATGCCCCCATCTTCGATTTCTTCCATATTGGTTATAGGGGTAAATGAGTTACCTAGTTGTGAGGTGATGGAGCTGTCGGCTTTAGCGTTCCATGCGGTGCGCTCTTCTTCAGTGATGTGGATTTCATCATTGCCCGAGTGAGCTGTGAAGGTGGAGCTGTTGACCTTGGTTGCGAGGCTGCTGCTGTCGGCTTTGTCATTCCAAGCCGTACGCTCTTCTTCGGTGATGTGGATGCTGAGGTCTTCGGCATGGCTATTGAAGCTGGCTTGGCTTGTGTAGCGTTCCACTTCTTGCAGGACGCGGATGTTCATCTCGGGGATGTAGGTCATCGTGGTGCCCGCGCTGTGGTAGATGTTGGAGATACTGTCATCGGAGTCGCGTGCGAAGCATTGGGCTCCAAGGTTGAGTTGATTCTCCCAGCCATCGTTAGCGTCAGCGGATACCATCACTTTGGTGGTAGCGGATTGAATCTCCAATGAGTCAAACTCCCACGCTTGAACCGTTCCTGTGACCTGAGTTATCATGTTGGTGGATGTGCCGATTTTGACGAACTCGCCTTCTGCGTTCTCCTGCCAGATGTGGAGGTATGCTGGGGATGGCGAGAAACCTGTTGAGGTTCCTGTGCGGCAAAGTATGTCGAGGGATTGTAGTTTACCTGCTGGGATGTAGCGGGCATCTAGCGTCATCGTGGTGAAGGTCGCATTGGACTCAGATTCTCCTGAAAATTGGGTAAATTCTTCGTCTGTGTAGAGGGATTCCTCCAGCAATGTGTTTACCCAAGTTGTGCTGGCCACGACACCTGAAGACTCTGGAATCTCGATGCTGCCGTCTCGGATGATATCGTTGTAGAGCGTAGTTGTGACGCTTTCGGAAACGCGATAGCTGGCTCCTTCAACCCACGAGAACTCTGCCAGCGAGACGATGCTAGCGAGTTCTTTATCTGTGCCGATACCTAAGATGTCCGTAAGCTCATCGGTGTGTATTGTAACGACGAGGTTGAAGACGGTGTCTGAACCAGAGATGGTGTAGTCCTCTGTTTCTGCATAGACGAGCAAACCAGCGGCAAGGTCGCTTTTGGCTCGCGCTCCAAATTTAAGAGAGCGAGCCGTGGTGCTGTCCAAGACTGTAACTGTCATGGCGAGGCGGTCTCCCCTTTTGAGCTGTAGCGCATTCAGCGAGACTTTGCTAATGGTGACTAGTGAATCCGAGGAGGTGTAACTCGTGTATAGCGCAGGGGGTGAGCTGCTGGTGTCGATAAAAAGTTCCATACTATAAGAGCGGTGTCAAATTTTTAGCGATTAGTCAGCGATGACCGCTTCAACATTACCTGTCACGTTAATGGTGGGCGGTGTTTGGACTGACGATTTGATGTCGGTGAGCAGCTTGCTTTGCTTCTTGGATTCAGTGAGCAGGTTGCCACTTAAGAGCACCGCGTTACCACCACCACCGACAGCGGCTTTGCTATCAGCAATGTAGCCACGGTCGTTGAGCGAGCTGCCTTGTGAGGTGCTTATCTTGTTCTGATTCTTATTCTGCTTTGCTTCACGAGCTGCGGCAGCTGCTGCGGCTTGCTTTTCGAGATTAACGATGTTGGCTGCCATCTCTGCTGCGTTGGCGAATCCCTGTTCACGGTATTGAGCTGTGAGTTCAACAAGTTTCTGCTCCTCTTTGATTTGGGCGATGATGGTGTCGTTCTGCGTGATTTCAGCCTTGAGCAAGGCGACTTGGTTATCATAGTCCAGCTTGGCGCGTTCGGCTTCCTCTCGTTGCTTGATTTTCTGTTCGGTGGCTTTCTGTTCTAGCTCTAGGATGCTCTGTTGGGTGTTCTTGAGCTGCTTGTAGCGTTCAAGCTCGTCTGGTGTGATGCCTTGATAGGTGTGGGATTTTTCGTACAGTTCTTCAAGCACTTGATTGAGCTGGGCGATATCGGAGAGTCCTACGTCTGAGAGTCTGTACTTCTTCTGGAGTTCCGTGTCTTTAATTCCGCTGAGTTGCGTTTCGCGTGTCTTGGCTTCTTGTTCAGCGTGGAGCTTTTGCAATTGCTCGGTAGCAGCCTTGCTTTGTTCTTCAAGCTTGCGGAGAGCTTCTTCTTGCTCTGCCAGAGCTGCGGCTTCTGCTTTAGCGGCTTCAGCGGCTTTAACTTGAAGCGGGAGAGTTTTCATGTACTCCTCTTTGCGTGCGTATAAGTCACTCATTGCTTGAGCATGCGCTGCGGCAAGTTCATCTTCCCCATCCATCAGGGCTTGGTACCACTGAGCTTGGGCTTCAAGCCATTGCTTGTGGACGCTGTTAATCACCGCATTGGCTTGGTCATTCGTCTCAACCTTGGCGGCTTGCCCCTCGATGTCTTGAAGGGCATTGCGGTAATCCTTGGCTGCCTCTGCTGCTTGGCGGGCGGCTTCTTCATTACCCTGCCACCAGCTGTAGAGCGCAGACAAGGCTTCACCAATGCCTACGATGAGCAAACCAACACCAGTCGAGATGAATGCTGCTTTGATGGCAACCATGGCTGTACGAGTCACCGTAGCCATCGTGCTCATCGTCACACTCCAGAGGGTGCGGAGTCCGAAAGCTGAGGCTCTAGCATTCGTCAGCATCGTTGCAAAGCCAGTCTTAAGGCTAGAGACGATAGATGAGATGCTTATCCCCTTGAGGGAGGCGTTCATCTTTGCCAATGCCGCTGTAAAAGAAATGGTGTCCTTGGTCGCGGCTTTGGTGTTCGTGCCGTAAATGAGCATTGCTGCCGCAGCGGTGGCAATCACGGTCTTTGAGCCACCGACAAAAGAGATGAATTCTTGCAAGATGCTAATGACTGGACTGACCAGTTCAAGCGTAGAGCTCAAGCCAGAGGCGATGCTCACAAAGATAGCACCCATGCCAGCTCCCAAGGTCGTTGCTTGTTCGCCCAATCCCTCAAAGGTGGTGGTTAAGGCTTCCAAGGCGGGTGTTAAAGAGTCCATCAGAGGCTCACCCACCTTAACGAGAAGCGCATCCCACGCGTCCGCCATGGTGGAGACTTTACCCGCCCAAGTCGCGGATTGAAGCGACATGGAGTCCTTGAACTTGTTGAGGTCTTGAGCTGCCACCGCCCAGACGGCTGAACCACTTTGGCCAGCCTTCTGCATGGCTTCTAATTGAGCACGTACGGATGGCGAGATGGCACCTAATTCTTGCAAACGTGCCATGGCTTCACCCACAGGACGACCTGAGTCCAAACCTGCATAAAGACGACCAACCGTCACTGCGATATCCGCAAAGGGTTGGTTGGTGGCTGAGGCAATGTCACCAACGAGCCTTAAGCCGTCTCCTGTGGCTAGAGCCCCATCTGTAAGCGTTTGAAGCGTCTTTGAGGCTGCGGCTATCTCGTTAATCTGAAAGGGCGTGGAAGCGGCAAATTGAGCCAATTCTTCCATGCGTTCCTTAGCTGCTGTAGCGGAGCCTAGCAGTGGGATGAAAGCGGTGCTTAGGGTTTCACGTTGTGCCGCTGCGTTGATGGCGACAAAGGAGCCCGCCACCGATGCAGCCGTAGCGGCAAAGGCGACCTTGACGGCTGATGCAAGTCCTGAAGCACTTTCCTTGGTGGATGTGATCGCGCCCTTGATGTCGTTTAAGGCGGCTTGAAGCGAACTTGCATCGCCTGAGAATGTAAAGATAACGTCGCTCATTGTTTGGTGAATGGTAGGAGTCTAAGATAGAGCTCTTGTTGGGTGACGGAGCGTTCTGCTGATTCGCTGCGCCAGTCGGTAGAAATCCCCTCACTGAGCCAGCTACAATGTAAATACTGAAGCACGCGCCTAAGCGGCATCCAGAGGATTGTGTCCTCTGACCAGCCAGTGGCGCGTGCTACGGTGAATACGATGCTGGCGGTCAGAGAGGGGTTGGCGCGTTTGGGCTTTCGTTGTCGCTTTCTTCAGGTTGTGCAGAGGCGACTTCAATCGCGCCCAAGTCTTTTTGCATGTTGGCTGCTAGGGCTTGGAGGTCTTGAGGACTTACGTTGAGACTGAAGACCGTTACTTTCTGAGCGAGCGTTGATAGTTTGTTGTAGATAGTGTCTACCACTTCGTCAATCGGTGCCGCATGCACCCAGATGAACTGAGCAAAGATGGTTGTATCAAGTGAGTCAATCATGGTTTGATTGCCTGATGCAAGAGGGTTGCCGATGGCTCGCAAAAGCTCGATGGAGCCAAGCGAGATGGGGCGCATGGTGACATTGCCGACTTGTGCTGTCGGTGCAAGGATTGAAGCGTTGTTGGTGTCGTTGCGTGTTTCGATGGTGATTGCCATGGTGGTGTTATTTGGTGAATTGTTTTAAAAGGATGCCAAGTTGGCTTTCGGGGGTACCTTCAGGAATGAGAAGCGTTTTGTTTCCTCTCTTGACGAGCTCAATTTTAGGTGCTTGCCCGATGTGATGGTTAATGAGGGTTCTGAGATTGAGCATCGCAGCAGACATGTAAGAAAGTGGATGCTCGTTATCGTCTTGTTGAATCCAAGTCTTATCCTGCCACTTGTGCAGCATCTCCTTGGTGTTAAACTTGCCATCAAGGGATTTGTCTTCAAAGAGCCAGTTGACGGATGGGGTGGTATCCCCTGTGACATGAAAGGCAGGTTTTTCGTCAAAGGGGATACCCAGCGCGGTGAGGCATGCAGCGAGCATTAAGCTTTCAATGTCGCCATCTTCCGATTTCAAGTACTCAATGAGCTTAGGTGCATATGAATTTCTCATGTGAAGTCATAGTGTGCTGCCGTCACTTCAAAGGTTGCGAGGTCTTCGTTCTTAAGCCCGATTTTGATTTCAGAGACGGCTGTTGTACCTGTATCCATGCTCGTAGCGAGTCCGTGAGCTGGAAGAGAGTTAGCCAGCGAAAGCGTGGTACCGACTTTAATGTCGGTCGCATTCGTTCGAGGAATGTATCCCTTCAAGCTAACTTCGATATCATCATCGTAGTAGATGATGCCAATTTTCTTGCCCTGATAGTCGCGTTGAACCTTGCTATCAGGCTTGTAAGTGATGTCTTGCGATTCGAGAATGATGCCTTGTTGGTCTTCATCAAGCCCGAATACGCCTACTGTTCCAATGATTGTTGCCATACTATAGAGCCTGTGTCAAATTTTTGTGGTTGTGGGCGTAGATATCGCGCCCAAAAGCAGAATTGAGAGCCTGAGGGGATGAGATGGCGAGCCCCAACGAGGAGACGGAAGGCTTCGAGGTCTGAAGCGGTGCTGAGTTGCTTGCACTCGGGAAGGAGATGTTTTGCGTAGCTTGGGTCGTCTGTAATGACTCGGCAGTTGGAGAGTTCAAATCCAAGAGATTCACAATCCCTCTCGTAATCGCGTCTGGAGCGGTTGAAGTGTTGAGGCATGTGCTTGAGGTAATCAGTGCCTCTCACATGAATGATGGTGTAATCTGAGCATAGCGGATTCACCTGAAGATGCTTTCTCATGTCGATATCGGGAAAGTTCAAGATGCTGTAGATTCGCCCAGTTCGGTACTTGACGAGTTCCCCTCGGGAGCCGTTGACGAGTTTGATGCCGTGCAGGATGGGTTCAAACTCTCTGATGTTGGAATTGCCAACTGCAAAACGGCAGTTTGCCGCACCCCAATTTTGAAGGGATGCGGCTATCTGCCAGAGGTTAAAGCCAAAGCGCGAGCTCAATTTAATGCGTTTCATGAGAATGTAACAGTGATGAAGACGACTCCACCGCCCGAGGCTGACTGAGTGTCTTTACGGCTTCCGTCTTCGTTGAATTCGTGTGACCAATAATATCCGCTGCCGTCATCGAGCATGCAGACGGAGAATTTGAGCTCTTCCGCGACTTTCGTGCGTATTGTTTCTTTGGTGGATGTTGTTAAGTTGATTGTACTCATGGTAGTGTTTGGGTGATGGTTGATGTTGTTGTGTCAGCTGTGAACGAACCAGAAGAAGCGGTGATTGTGAGCTTTCCGCTCTGCTGCACTGTCGCGGTGTCAGACCAGAGCATCGTATCCTGCATGTTGTAGAGGTCACAGGTGATGACTTTCTCGTAAATCTTGATGTAGGCTTTCCCTGCTTGAGTGGTCTTGCTCGGGGTGCCCACAAGTTCATGTTCAACACCGTTGCTCGTCTCCCAAGGTCCATCCTCCTTCAAAGTGTCGTAGACCGTGTCTCTCTCTTCCTGTGTGTAGTAATAGCGTTGGATGGTCTTGTTGTGGGTGACCTTTCTTGTGCTTTCTTCCCCTGTCTCTTCGTCAATGGAGACCTCTTCCGTGACCCAAGTTTCTACCCAATTGAGCAAGTACACTTTCTCGGGGATTTTGAACCTGTAGGTGCCTCCAGTACTCATCTTTAAGTATTTAGCTCCTGCGGGAATTGTCAGTTCATCCATGGGGGTACATAGTGTCTGACCTACCAAGTTCCAGTTCTCCTTTTGCGAGGCGCGGGTGACGGTCTGTGAGGTGGATTTGCTTGAGCCACTGCCTCCACTGCTATCTGTTCCAAAGGAAACCGTAGCGGTCATCATGCCATCAGCATTGGCTGAGGTCAGCCCACTGACGATAATGGTACGTTGTCCAAGGCTTTCATCGCCCTTCTTTGCCTCAAAAGGGCCATCCTGCCCGCCCGCTGTGACGGTGACGGTGTAGGAGTAGGCTGGTGTTTTAAGGTAGCGGCTATCCTCATTGAGCTTGATTTCGTAGGTGATGTCTGAGGCGAGTTCATCCGCATCAGATTTGTCATAACAGGTGTTAGCCTCAAAGTAGGAACGCAGGTCAATCATGTTCGGACTCATCGTGATGGAGATAGGGTAATCTGCAACATCTGAGCCAAGCTGGTAGTCGTAGTACTCAGCCAGTAGTCCTTCAGGCGGTTCTTCTATGTCCTCTTCCTCTTCGATGTCGCCAGCTTCTGGAGTGGTGGGTAAGTCACCACCTTCATCATCTTCCTCTCCATAAATAATAGTATCCTTGTATGTACCAGTTAATTCAGCCTGAGCCCCGCTCAAAAACGTACCAGGATAGCCAGTTAAAGAGGTTGTTCCGCCAATCGCATAAAATGTGTAATTATAAGCTCTATTGCTACCATAGAAATACTGCGCAGTAATCTTTACAGACCCAATGCGGTCATACACTGTGCGAGAGCAAACGTAGCCCGAGCTGCCGCTATTATAGGTTCCTGTGAGCGCGTTTTCATCGTTGTTTTCATAGGATGCAAACGATGCCGTGTAATCGTAGAGCCCCGCGATGGTGAGACCGTCAGCTGATGCGTAAACACCGCCCTTATAAGACCATGCTGTCATGCGAGCATTGATGTCGCCATGATGGCATTGATGCAGAACACCATCTTGGATTTTTGCGATAACGCGCGTGCAGAGCGTTGTATCAGAGCTGGTGTCGCAATTGTCGTTCAGCCAACTTTCTGCATCAAAATTTGATGTGGAGAAGGTTCCCGTCGATGAGAGTGAAAAATAATCTTTAAGTACGGTGTAAAGCGGGGATGAAGGTGTTGATACATAGTCATCTCCCCTCAACCATCCGTTTGAGTAAAAGAGGCTTTTGAGGTCATGCGTGGTTGGCGGCAAAGAGAGACTAGCGCGAGTGTTAGAGTAGGTTCTTGTGGTTGTTGCTCCATCTTCATCTGAAAATGTTGTTGTGGCTGTTTCAGCCTTCGTGTAGACGTAGGTTCCTGAATCGCTGCCATCATAGAGAGCGATGCCAACAAAGTAGAGCGTGTTGTCGATGATGCTTGCCCAGTACGTCCAAAGGTGACCGTAGTAGTAAATATATTCGTACCATGGGGCATCGGTGATAGATTCAGTCGTGGTTGAGCCATCATAATGCTGAATTGTTCGGGTTGTATGGATAGTTAATTTGATGATGGTTCCCCCCATATTCATGAGGCATCCTACGTATTTGGGGCAAGCACTCTTTTTAAGTTTTCCGCCACTAAGCAACATCTTTTCCGACTCAGCCTTGGTCGCAATGCGCAGCGTAGGTGCTTGCTGGTCGCCATGGATGAACTCTTGATAGCTATGCTCTGAGATTTGCCCCAAGGTGTGTTGCATCGGTTTGGCGTTTGAGCCAGTAGCGACTGAGGTGAAAATGCCAAATTCTATCTTGTTGTCCTTGTTGATTCGTGCGTGGACATAGAATGGACCTGCTGTGTTGTTCGTGGTGTAGGGCGTAAGCGGGTGAACGGTGTAATCTGCCACATAGACCCAACTTTGAAGGTCATCTACGTCAAAATCAACCGTCTCCGCTTGGAGAGACATAATCCATGCGTTTCTTTCTGCGGTCGTCTCAAATGCGTCCTGCATCTGAGGGGTGGTGTGCCAATCGCCATGCTGGTATTGTTGGATGTTATCTCCTTCGATTTTACCTAAAGCGATTCGGTGGATGTTTTCTACATTGGGATTGCTCATTGTTCTGTAGCTGTCACTTTCGTTCCTTCCAAGCTATCGGAAATTCTGTATTGATAGGTGATGTTACCTGAGCTGTCTTGGACGAGCTCAAGGATGAGATATCCATCTTTCACTTCAAGTTGGTTGTTCATGTTGACGTAGTTCTCCTTGGCTGGGATGACCGCGTAGCGGGCTTCAGGGAGGAAGACTCGACCTTCGTTGATGTTGAGGTAGTACTTGCCTTCGTACTCGGAAGGAGTTTCAACGCCCATATCGGCACATTCGTTTTCGATGGAGACAATGCGAGCATCAAAGGGCATGCTGCTGCCTGTTGAACCGAGCTCGATCGTGCCGAGTTGATATTGGTTGATGAAGAAGCATGTCTCCTCCTCATTAACGGTGTCGGGTTGGATTTGCCCGATGGGGATGTAAACACAATTGTCTTGAGCTTCTTCGATGCAGAAAACGGCATCACTTGGAAGGTCTCCTCCAGCGTCTGTGAACTTGACCCAGACTTCAACTGTCTCGCCAGCCATCACACATAAGTCCACCCAGTCTTCATCATCCCATGGTGTTTCGTCTGCTTCTTCGCCTTCACCTTCGGTAGAATCTCCACCTTCGCTGTCGCCCCCACCGTCTTCGTCTTTCTCTTCCAGAGACTCGACTCGGACACTATTCCCATCAGCGGTGCGGATATCGCCCTTGTGGACTTGAAGAATCATGTCCCAATTGCCGTCCTCATCTTGTTCGCATAAGTCTTCAGGTTTAATGCGCAGGGTGAAGTCTACATTGCTGTAGGTGAGCTCATCCTCTTGCCTCAGAAATTCTGCTTGATTATCAATGCAGAGAGAGCTACCCCCAGCACTCTCTTTGACGGCATAGCCAGTGCCAGACAACAAACGTCTGCGCGTTGCTGTCTGCTCAAGGTCTTTGAGAGCTTCACGGATGGAGTTGAGATAGCTTGCTGTAAGCGTATCGCCTCCCTTGACTTTATCTGGTAAATTCATATCGTGTTAACTGTAGAGTGCTTCTTCCCAGCCATTTGGTCCTGAGAGTTCATATGTTGTTTCGACTGTCCAGCTGTTGCCATCGGAGTTCTTGCTGACATTTTTACCTATCATCATCCAATTGCGCCCAGATGGCGTAGGAGCTCCGCTTGGTGAGGAGATTTTGCCTAGACCGTCAATGTTGACATCTCCGCTTGATGCGTAACGTTTTTCTCGCCATGTGGCACCTGGGCACCGATAGGACTGCACGCCCTTCAATAACAACTTGCCGACTGACTTTTCGTCATCGCTTAAGTCTGATACGAGGCTGCTGAGCGTCCGCTGGAAGCTTCGTCCAGCTTTGTTCTTTTTTTCCGAGCCATCGGTATTAAGCACGGTGACCTTTTCCCACATGCGAGCTCCGTCCATGATGGCTTTGAGGTATTCAAGCTTGTCGGTTGATAAGTTCGTAAAATTGGGATGCGTGAGGATGGGCTCGTCGGAAACGCTGCCTTCAAGACTTTGCTCGACGATGGAACCTTCTTCCGTATCAGAGGATTCATCATCACCGTCATCGTCGTCGTCATCATCGCTGGAGCTGTAGTCTGGAGAGTTATACTCCAGCTTAACTGTGGTCATTCCTGCGGTGCCAGGTGTCACTGTGATTTTATCGAGGACGACTCCAGATAATATCACTGTAGAGCTGCCTAGCTCGGGCAAAGAGCTCATGGCGGATTCTTCAGGTACTTCATAGCTGAGCGTGACGGAGTCGCCTGTCTCGCGGTTTCTGTTGAAGACAATCTCCTTGGCGGTGAGGGCATAGGAGCAATTGCCAATTTTAACGGAGGTAATCATTGTTGGGTGAGGATGGTTAAAGTGAGGGTGATAGAGATGTCATCATCCATTGTTTCAGGGGCTGAAATACTCGTCGTTTGCACGCTGTAGACATAAACATTCTCAAGAGATGGGTTGATGGATGAAGGACAAAGCTGGTCGAGTATTGCATCTGCTAAGGTGTTGAATGCTTCTTCAAAGTCGGCACGTGTCCAGTCATGCGCATTCACACTGAGCTTGAGTCGCATTTCGTACTCCCACGTGCGGTTTCCTGCGATGCGTTCTTCTGTCGCGTCACACTCAACAAGGATGTAGGGTGATGTGCGTTCATCCACGTCATTTTGGGTGTAGATGTTGATGTTATCGAAGATTTCACCGAGGATGGTCTGGAAAAGGGTGATGAGTTCGTTCATAAGCTTCTTACTAGTTTGCGTTTCATCGTTCGGATGTTGCCGTCAAAACCGCGTTCAACTCGGGCTAGGGCGTAGAGGGCTCGCTTCATGGTCATGGCTTCGTTGTAGGGAACGGAGTTGATGACTTGAACCTTGATAAAGCTCTTGCGTTTGCCTTCGCGATAGCGTCCTTCACGTGAGCCGTGACGCTTTACCCAAGCAGGTACGCCATTGGTTTTGAGCGCGAGCGCAGCGGCATTCCAGCCAGCGGCTTCACGTCCGAGCTTTTTCTTTTTCGCAGCTAGGATTCTTTTGACTTCACGATACTTACGATAGCCTGTCGGGGTTAAGCGTCTGTTCTCGTAGTGGGCGGTTCGCTTGGCTTCCCATTCGCGTTTAACTTGCGAAGGGTTCTTGCTCATAATCAGAGGCGTAGTGTTGCGAATCGCTTGCTTGATGAAGCGGGAAGCCCCATCCTTCACGCAGTCTTCAAGGCTCTTTTGGCTGAGGATTGCCATGGCTGCAAGCCTACGGTCAAGCCCTGTTGATTGGATGTTTACACTTGCTGACATTGGAGCGTGAGGAGTGGGAAGTTCTGTTTGCCTGAAATGGATGCAATGCGGTAGCTATTGCCGTCAAAGGCGAGGAGAGAGCCAATCTTGGGAAAAGAAACGAGCTCGTTTCGGAGGACACGTACCGATAAATCGTTTACCGTGGAGAAGCCCCCCAATTCGAGCTCGTAAGAGCTCTCGCCCATGGAGACGAGAGCCTTGAGGTTTTCGTTTTCCCCTCCGAAGCTCACATAACATTGCATCTCTTCCCAGAGGGCGTTGAAGTCGTCCGTGATATCATCGGAGAGGCTCATCTTATGCGCTTTCTTCCTTGGTGATTCGCTTAATACCATCCTTGCGGATGGCGGTAAAGCCGTAGAGGGCTTCCAAGGTGATGTAGACCTTGTCGGATGTGGTCGAGGAAAATCTCTTGTATCCGAAAGTAAGCCCAGTCACTGGGTCAGTTACGGCACCTGCTTCATCGTAGTCGGCTACAGGTTGAAGGTATCGCATAGCAACCGCGATTGCCGATGGATGCACACCAAAGCCCGCGAGAGCTTCACCATTTTCAGGAACGCAGTTGGTTTCGTAGATGTCGAAACCAGCGAGGCGTTGGACGCGACCTTCGAGCAAGCTTGGTTGAGAGATGCTAGTCACAAAAGACTTGGCGACAATCTCATCTGCCAGCAATGCCGAGTAGTGGGAACTGTCCAAAATGAGTGAGCGAGGGGTGATTGGCATGTTTGCCTTGCCGCATGCTTCTCGCAGGGCGATTACGTTCTTGTAGGAGAAATCCTCCGCAGCGACGCCATCAATAGCAGCAGCTCCGAAGTTGGCTTCAGTCACACAAGAGAGGATGTCTGCTAGCACGTCAGTCGCGAGCTGCTGCGCGGCTGTAGCAACCAGCTTTTCGAGGAGAGGAACAGCCAGCGTGGATGCTTCCAACGCGGTCATGTGAACCGTCTTGAACTTATGTCGGTTGAGCGTCACAGCCGTGGTAGATGCGCTGGAGTCAGCGTTGGCTGTGTAGTCACCAGCATAGTCACTCGATGCTGAGGCTGCACCAACAATAGGTACCTTGACCGTATCGAGCTTGTCGGCAGCGCTTGGTGAGAAGTTGGTAGAGAATGCACCGAGCGGCAGCAATGTTGCCATCCAAGGCAAGAGTGCGGTCTGTGCGATTTTGATGTCCTTGAGGTCAGTTAATGTATTAGCCATTTCTGTATGTTGGGGGTGGGGTGTTATTAGATGTTGCTGTAGAGTTCTGCGGATTCTGCTTCAGAGAGCGAGCGCAGGAATTCAGTTTGCTTGGTGGGGTCGCTAATGCTACTGAAGCGTTCTGCGACTGCTGGCTTGGGTTCTCCCATGGCAGAGACTTGAGCGGGTGGGGTAGACGCAGCGTAGTATTCGGCTGCTTTTTCCTCAGCCGACTGTGCCGTGGCTTTGAGAGTTTCATTCTCCTCCATCTTGGCTCGGAGGCTGGATTCAGCCTTGGCAAGAGCCGCTTGGGCGTGGTCAAAATTGTCGCGCAATTCTGTATTTGCCATTTGAAGCTGAGATACTTCTTGCTCAGCAGCACTGAGCTTTTCGGTGAGTTCTGCTACCTGAGCAGTGGCTTGGTCGAGTTGTTGGTCTAATGTGTCCATATCTATAGGGTCGGTGTCAAATTTTTAGAGTTTATGCCTCTTTTGGAGCTTGTCCATGAGTTGAGGCAAGGAGTTGATGTGAGCGTCAACGAGACCAGCATCAATGGCTTTCTTACCTGATAAGCATTGTCCTTCCATGTATTCGGGCGCGATGCTTCTGCGGGTGTTGACGGCTGCTTTGAATAGAGCCCAGTCGTCATCGACACGAGCTTGCAGGAGGGCTCGTTGCTCATCAGTTAAGCTGGTTCCCGTAAGTCCTGCGGTCTTAAATTTGCCAGCACTGAGTGCATCAACAACGATGCCTTCCTTTTCTAGCTTTAAGCGGCTGTCCACAAGAGGCAAGATAACGCCAATGGAACCCAATTGAGCAGAGGGCGTGGCATAGATGGCGTCACACTGTGAAGCAACCCAATACGCGGCAGAGCACGCCATGTCAGCGGTGAATGCGTAGACGTACTTCTTGGCAGAGAGCTCTCTTACAGCTGCCGCCAATTCAGGGGTTCCAGTCACTCGCCCACCTGTGGAGTTAATGTCAAGAATCACGACTTTCACGGATTCATCTTGTGCGAGTTCTCGGAGTTGAGCTGCTACGAGACCTGTGTCAGTCACAGGGATATCGAAGAGTTCCAGCAAGGCTCTCATTCTAGGCGAAAGCCCCAAGAGCATGCTGCCCTTGATAGGGACGATGGTGATAGGCTCGGTTTGAACTGGCTCTTTTGGCTCAGAATTGGGCGCAGAGGGCCATTGAGCTTTGGGCAAAGCCGCTAGCTCCTTGAGGCTTGATACGAGCTGGGCGTGCCCTTCAAGCGTCATAAGCCAAGGCTCGTTATTCAGGGGTGTTGCTTGGTAGTTCATGTTCGGTGATGGTGGCAAAGAGGTCTTTGGGGCTGATGTTGTATTTCGCGGCAAGCGTATGAATGAGGGCGATTTCGCGGGCTCTATTTTCCAACTCTTCGGTGATATCCATGCCGAGCTTGGCATAGTGGTCGGTGATGGTCTTGAGTCCTTGCTTGATGTCTTCGCGGTTTTGCTGTGATTCACGTCCTGCATCGACTGTCACTCTGCGTGGAGTCGTGAAGTTGCACTCTGTCCAGTTTTCAACTGCTGCGAGTTTTCCTGACTTGATCGCGCTCCCAATGACGTAGAGCCAGAGTGGGCGCATCATG
>JAWXTZ010000050.1:0-15810 GCA_044433085.1 Akkermansia sp. | reverse complement strand
TCGACTATTTCGCTGATATCGCGTAAAATGAGGGGTGTTTCTTCTCTAAACTACTTGTTCTTAAAGCTAAGACAAAGAACTTGCCCTGAATTTACGCGACACATCTGACGGAGTGCCCGAAAAAGACACATTTAGGCTTGTGAAGTTCTTTAAACTATGATAATAAGAAGGCACCATGAAGAAAACATTAACATTCCTCGGTTTGATGGGGGCAATGGCCACAAGTGCCGTTGCCGGTACGGTTGCTGTTGCTCCAACTCCTGCTCCAACTCCTGCCCCTGTTCCTGCATGGGAACCAGCAGTTGGTCTTGAAATGCTTTGCGCGATTGGCGATCAAAACGGTGTTCCCAACATGTGGGGTCCTCGTTTCAGCTACAGCCTGCTCAAGGCAGCTAACGAAAAGGTGACACATGAAGTTGTTGCTGGCCTCGGGCTCCTGTGGGGTAGCGAATGCGATACTGGTCTCAACACGCGCGTCTTTGAAATGCCTCTTACCGTTGGCTACAACTACAATTATGCCGTTTGCGATAAAACAAGCGTTTATGCTGGTGCCAAGTTAGGCTTGAACTATGTGGATGTCAATTATCGCATGGATTTTGGTAACGGTGTTGGCAAGGAGTCTGATGCGACTTGGGGTTGGCAGTGGTCCGTTGGTACAGGTATTAAGTATGAGCTGACTCAACAGATGGACCTCATTCTCGGCTACGAATTTACACGTGTTTATGCTGATTTCTATGATACCGATAACATGGCTGTTGGCTACCACGTCATCAACCTTGGCGTTCAATATTCTTTCTAAAAACGTAGGGATTTGAATCTATCGAAGCTCCTTCCCCCATTGCGCGGGAAGGAGCTTTTTTTGTGCTTTGAACCGAAAAAGCTTGATGTTGCCTGTTTTTTATGGTAGATAAAGGTTTATCTATGAAGAAGACTCTTACATTTCTTAGTTTGATGGCTAGCATGGCATCCAGCGCCCTCGCTGGTACGGTCGCGATTGCACCTGCACCTGTTCTTGAACCCGCTCTTCCTGAAAAGGAATGGAATTCAGCGATGGCTTTCGAGGCTGTGTGCGCCCTTGCCGACCAAAGCGTTAACCCTGATCTTTGGGGTGGTCGTATTACCTTTGGTATGTATAAATCCTCCAGCAGCAACAATAAGTTAACACACGAAGTTAACGTTGGCGTGGCTGTTCTTACGGGTAATGGATCCTGCGATGGAATTGGCATCGAAATGGAGCAAATCCCCTTGACGATTGGTTATAATATGAATTACCGCGTGGCCGACAAGTGGACTGCTTTTGCTGGTGCCAAACTTGGCGTGACCCATTTGGACCTTGATTTGGAGGATGATGGTAACACGATTGGTGATGCCGATTGGGGATTCCAATGGAGCCTTAACACGGGCCTTAAGTACGAACTGCGAAAGAATGTCGATGTGGTGCTCTCTTATGAGTTCCGCCGCGTCTATGCTGATTTGGACGACAAGATGCCGTACCCCAACGTCAACGTTGGCTATCACGTCCTCTCCGCAGGTCTCGTCATCTGGTTCTAAGTCGCTTCGGCTACGCCTCCGCTCCAATTGTGAATTGGGAATTATAGATGTAGCGTGCTTCGCCCCGTGGATAGCTGCAAAGCCTGTTCCTCAGTAAAAATTCAAGCACCGATGCATTAGTTGCATCGGTGCTTATTTCTTTAAGCTTTGCGCTTGCTTCGCTCTTCGCCCATAAGGGCGCATTATTGTAATTCCCCATTCCCCATTCCCCATTCCCCATTTGAGCGAAGCGACTCCTGTCTTGCGAGAATCCAGAGCAGGTCGGAGAGGCGGTTGATGAAGAGGGCGCTGATGGTGTTGCTCAGCTCGCCCGCTTCGCGTAGGCTGGCGATGCGGCGTTCGGCACGGCGGCAGATGGCGCGGGCCATGTCTAAATGGGCGGCACCAAGCGTTGTATCCTTGCCGGGGCGAGCCCAGCCTTTAAATTTGATATCGTACTCCTCTTCCAGATTGTGGGAGACTGTTTCAATCCAATCGAGGTCGGCTTGCGTCAGTCGGGCATAGCCTCGTTTGTCGTATTCGGGCAAATCTTCTTCAAGAGTTGCAAGTTCTCCCATCAAACCGATAAGTTTAGCTTGCACTTCGTCTACCAGTTGGGTATTCTTATCTTGAAGTCCAGCTGCACGGGCAAGACCGAGCGCGGAGTTCAATTCATCGACGTTGCCGTAGGCATCTAATCGAATGGCTGTTTTGGCACAACGCTTGCCAAACATCAAATCGGTCAGGCCCTCGTCACCTCGTTTTGTAATAACACTCATAAGCCCAAAATACCACGAAGTCATGTTGATTGCACGCTTAAATTCTGATCCAGAAATGTTTTACTCCCTACAGGGGGAGGGTGTCCGCACGGGTGTACCCGCTGTGTTTTTACGTTTAGCAGGTTGCAACCTATCCTGCGTGTGGTGCGATACCAAGTATTCTTGGGGTGCTGGCATTGAATGTGATGAACAGCAGCTCGTTGATGATATTTTAGCCTTCAACTGCCCCAGCTTAGTCATTACTGGGGGCGAGCCCCTGCTGCAGGTGCCCGCGCTAGAAAAACTCATCCAGCTCCTCCCCGACCACCTGCATATTGAGATTGAAACCAATGGCACGCAGGAGGCAAGCCCCTACCTGCTCGGCCGCGTGAATCAATGGAACATCTCTCCCAAGCTTTCCAGTGCGGGGCAAGGCATCCTCGCCATCGACCACGACTTGTTGGATGATTATGCGGAGCTGCCCAATGTGTGGTTTAAATTCGTCATCGAGCGTGAGGAAGATTGGGCACAAGTCTCCTCCCTCGGTGTACCCCGCGACAAAATTATCCTCATGCCCTGTGCGCAGACTCGCGACCAGTTGCGCGAAGTACGCCCCATGGTAGCCAATCTCTGCATCAAGCACGGCGTCCGCTTAGGCGACCGCCTCCATCTCGAACTCTGGGACGACCAGAAAGGCGTTTAAGTCGCGAAGCGACTTAAACGCCAATTGGGAATGGGGAATGGGGAATGGGGAATTAAAAATTAGCGGGCTATCGCCCGTGGGGTAGGGGGCAAAGCAAATGCAACGATGAACTGGCTTTGCAACCCCGCCCGCCAGGGCGCTAACTTTAAATTCCCAATTGTCGCGAAGCGACTCAGTTCCCCTTTTAAATGAAATTCCTTTACAATTCAGGGGGAGGGGCGTATATTTTTCGCGTATGATTTCACCACCTAGTTTAATATCATCTCTCAAAGAATATAACCGTAAGACCTTTTTTGCTGATTTGGCGGCGGGTTTGACCGTTGGCGTTGTGGCCTTGCCGCTGGCGATGGCCTTTGCTATTGCCTGTGGGCATGAGTGCATTACTCCCTCCATTGGTCTGGTGACCGCCATTGTCGCGGGCTTCTTTATTTCCTTGCTTTCGGGCAGCCGCTTCCAGATTGGGGGGCCTACGGGTGCCTTTGTTGTCATCATCGCGGGTGTTGTGGCAAGCTATGGTTTTAATGGGTTGGTACTCTGTACCTTGATGGCGGGTATGTTCCTCATGCTCTTTGGCTTTTGTCGCATGGGCGCCCTCATTAAATTTATTCCCTACCCTGTGACGACTGGCTTTACCTCGGGTATTGCGGTGACCATTTTGTGTACACAGGTAAAGGACATTCTGGGGCTTGATATCCCCGTTGCCGTCCCTGCGGAATTTATTGAAAAGTGGGAATGCTACTTTGAGTACATGCACACCATCAGCCCATGGGCGACAGGTCTGACCGCATTCACTGTGCTGGCGATTCTCGCCTCTCGCAAACTCTTCCCCAAGCTGCCCTCCATGCTTGTGGGCATGCTGCTGGCAACGGCCGTCACGATTATCTTTAAATTACCTGTCGAAACCATTGGCTCCCGCTTTGGCGAACTGCCCACCAGCTTGCCCATGCCTGGCTTGCCTGAATTTGAATGGAATGAGGTTGCCGGTCTCGTCAAACCCGCCATCGTCATTGCCCTGCTGGCCGCCATTGAATCCCTGCTGAGCGCCGCTGTCGCTGACGGTATGACTGGTACCCGCCACCACCCCAACACCGAGTTGGTTGCGCAGGGTGCGGGTAACATCGCCTCCGCCTTCTTTGGTGGTCTGCCTGCTACAGGTGCCATCGCCCGCACCGCTACCAACATCAAGGCGGGTGGTAAGACCCCTGTATCGGGTCTCATTCATGCCATCACCCTGCTGACCATCCTGCTGGTAGCGGGGCAATATGCCGCTATGGTTCCCCTTTCTGCCTTGGCGGGTATCTTGGTGTTGGTCTGCTACAACATGGCGGAAATCCCCACCTTCCGCCACCTGCTGCGCGGACCCAAGCAAGACTGCGCCGTCCTGCTCATCACCTTCATTCTGACCGTCCTCATCGACCTTGTGGTCGCGGTGGAAGTAGGTGTCATCCTCGCCGCCTTGCTCTTCATCAGCCGCATGGCGCACATGAGCCAAGTTTCCGTCGTCCGCGAGGGCTTGGATTCCCCCGCCCCCGATGAAGACCCCAGCCGCAGCCGCTACCTGCGTGATGTGCCCAGCGATGTTGAAATCTTCGACGTGCAAGGCCCCTTCTTCTTTGGTGCTGTGGAACGCTTTAAGGACATCGTCTTCGGTCGCCTGAATTTGGAGGTCAAGTACATCGTTATCCGTCTGCGCCTCGTGCCTGCGTTGGATGCCTCTGGCCTCCACGCGCTGGAAAGCCTGATGGACTACTGCAAGAAGCGCAACATTGACTTGCTGCTCTGCGGTGTGCAAGCCCAGCCCCTGCGCGTCATCCACAAGGATGCGCCCTTCATGCAAGACCTGCACGAAGAAAACATCTGCAAGGACTTGGATGATGCCCTTGTGCGCATCGCTGAAATCCGCAAGGAAAAGGAAGCAAGCATTGAGGCTTAAGGTTCCCTTAAGTTAATCTCATAAGAATTGAAAAGCCCGCAAGAGTCTTGCGGGCTTTTCGATTGATAAAAATAGGTTCCCTTATCTTTCGTAAGCTGTTTTGGTCATGAGGGTGTTGACGATGTTGTACTGTTCATCATCAAAGGTCATGGTGCTGCCGCTTTGAACATTGACCGTCGTATCATCATTATTGTAGATGGTCAGGTTCATGGTGCCGCGGGTGCTGCCGTTGTATTTCATGTTAATGGTGGCAACTCCAGTACTTGGGATGTATGAATAGGTGGATGTGCCCGAGAAGAATGATTCAACGCTGGCGGAACCGACAGGTCTGTACTTGACGGTGTACCAAACATAGAGGGCACAGACGAATTTAGCCTCGGTGATGATGGCTTGCCCCTCTTCGGGCTCGATGCCTGTGTAGTCGGTCAACACAAGCTCCGCGAGCGTGCTAAGCGTGCCAGTTGGCTTGGTGATGTTGTCATCGGATGAACTAGAATCATTGGAGTTATCCGAGCTGAACGAGCGGTTGGAACTCTCGCTGGTGCAAGAGTTGAGCATGACTGGGAGTGTTGCACAAAGTGCCGATACGGCAAAAGAGAAGAGTGTTTTTTTCATGTGATGATTGTTATTTGTTAGTAGTTAGTTCTTAAGATAGTTGAAAGAGTGCGGGGAGTCAAGCGGAAAATTTGCGGAAAGAGCTAATATTGAATGAAAAAGCCCCAAGCGCTACTACGCTTGGGGCTTTTGAGTTGTTGGGCTGTGCTATGCTTTACAGCGAGTCCAAGGAGATGACGGAGACGGTGCCCGAGACCTCGTTGGCGACAAGGAGCATGGGCTTGCCTGTCTTGCTTTGAGCTGCTGGCACAAAGACCATGCCTTCGGGGGCGATGTCGCCGCCGGTGACGGTTAAGAGGTCTTCATCATCATAGGCGGTGCCGATGACTTCATCAAAGTTGCGGCTGTTGATGTAGTTGACGAACTTGGCTTGGCTTGGATTGGTGACATCGTAAACCATCACGCCACTGGTGCGTTCCAGCCCGATGAAGGCGTAGGTTTTATCCCCAATTTGTCCGACCGTGATGGCCTCTGGCTCGGGGCCTTTCTTGCCGCTGCGGTCATCAATTTTAACGGTGTCGTTGGATGTGTTGTAGTACTTGGGCAGTACTTCGGCGGTGATGCGTTCAAAGTCGCTGCCGCTGTCAAAGACGAGGTGCAGCCCATTGCTGCTGACGCTAAAGATGCTGAAGCTGCGGCCACCAAAGAGGTAGTCATGCTTGGGGTTGAGGCCTTCCACCTTACCGAGGTCGAGCATGTTGATTTTGGCCTTGCTGCTCGTTTCACCAAAGCTGGTGGGGGTGATGTGACCCGCAGGGGAGCTGTCGCCGTCGCCCAGCTTGACCTTTTTCTTGTTCTTGTAGTAGGAAGCGGTCTTCTTTTTGCCGTACTTGCGGTCATCGCCTTCGTTGGCGGTGACAAGGTAGGTGGTGCCACCCTTGGTGAAGGAGGCGATGGTATCAGGCAAGCGCATGCCGTAGACACCGGGGTGGTTCATCAGCTTGCACGCTTTGTCCTTGCTGTTAAGGTCAATCTTGGTCTTGCTGTAGTCAATGAAGCCGAGGGGGAAGATATTTTCAATCTTTTGTCCCTTGATGTCAACCACGGCAATGGCGTTGGCTTCTTGCAAGGTGACATAGGCCTTGCCGTTGGAAATGGTCATGTATTCTGGCTCAAGGTCGCGGGAGGGCAGGGCACCCTTCTTGAGAATGACCCCACTTTGCACCAGCTTGGCGCGTGCAGCAGGGCTATCAAAGGCTTCAAAACCTAGGTTTTTGCTGCTCTTAGCACTGATGTTGACGATGCTGACGCCACCCTTAGGGTCATCAGATTCCTTGGCATAACCCTTGCGGGGTTCAGCTTCATCAGCAGTGAGGACGGTGTTATCATCCGCAAAGCATACCATGTCTGGTTGAACACCAACGGTGATGACGGATTGCAGGCTCAAGCTGCCATCCGCAGCCATGGTGAAGATAGCCACACGACCAGCGGCATCATGTGCCTTGGCTTGAAGGGCAGCGGCAAGCACTTGCTTGTTGGGGGAGATGGCAATACTGCTCATGTCCCCATAATCAAAGCTGGAGTCCATGGACTTGACGGCGGATTTAACATCGAAGGATGTACCTGCAATGTCTTGTAGTTCTTGGCTCTTGAGACCATTGAGGCACATGATATCAATCTTGCCCGATTGACCATTGATGGCGTAGGCAAAGCCCGAGGTGCTGTTGTAGGCGATGATTTCCATCACACCGCCATCGGCATTGTGTTCACCCGAGTTGTAGCGACCCAAGAGATTGAGTTGCAAGGCAGACTTGCCATTTTGAAAGCCAGCAACAGGAAGAAGCTCCGTCTTAGCAGAGGTGCAGTTGCAGAATGCAGCGGAAACAAAGAGTGTTCCCAAGGAGGTAATAATCGTTTTTGTGTTCATATGAGTGTCGCTTCATCAAAAAAGCATTTCATAGATATCATGCTTCTGCCTTTGAAGCAACAAGAAAAGACCCATATGGCGGAAACTCCACATGGGTCTTATTGCTTATGGCTGAATCTTCACGCGCCTTGAATGCTGCATGAATGAGGCTGTATGCGCTCATTTGAAAAGCAAGGTATCGAGGGGGATGGATTTTCTGCGCAAAAAAGAACGCGCAGACAGGCAACGATTAATATTTCTTTTGGATTTTCTCTGCAAATAAGATTTATCCGTAAAAAGGTATGTAAGAGGCAAATTTTTTGGAACTTGCATTTTCATCTGCCAATTTGATATATCCCGCTTCTAATGTATCAGCAATAATTCGAGATGCGATTGAGGATTTGTTTTTATCAAGCTTGAATCGTTCTCTGAGTGATTGATTGTTGATACGCTTATTATCTTCGAAAACAAGGCATGCATGTTGGTAACAAGCATCAATTTTTTCTTTGTTTGTCATTTCCGAAAAGTCTTTCTGAGCAAATAAGGTCACTTTAGTGAATTGGTCACCCTTGGAAATTTTGATGGCGGGTAAATACATTTCCTCAATGGCTTCTACGGCTCTATCCATCCCACTACCACGTCTTTCGCAAATATGGAAGAGTAGCAGTGTTTGCGCTAAGATTTCATTCCGCGATTTGGGTGGTAAGTCAATAAATCTATTAATATCATTGAGTGGTGAGCCTGGATTGGTGATACTAATGCGGTCAGTAAAGATTTCTACAGTGAGCTGCCTGCCGCTAACAGAAAAGTCCTGATGGACTAAAGCATTGGCCACTAATTCGCGTATGGCGACGCGTGGATAGGTGGGAATGTTTTTTCTAAAAGTATCATTAATCTCCTCAGTGCAGGTTAAGTTTATGATGAAGTTAATAAGATTCTCGAAGCCTGAGGCATAACCTAGTTGACCAACCTTGCTTAGTGATAGTTGCCTATTGTTTAAACCTTTGTATTTATACACGATAACTGAGCGATTTCCTAGGGATGGGAAACTGGCTAAATTATTTGCGAATAGAATCGCGCCCAAATTAGTTATAGCCCAGCCCGAAGAAGTTGAGACACATAATTTAAATTCCTGAAGTTTGCTTAAAATGGCTTCATCTGATTCAGGCAAAGTTTTTTCAATTAATTGAAAAAATTTCTTATAATTGAGCAATTCCTTAACTTCTTGAGGATTTAGTTTGGTTCGTGTAAGCTGTGTCTCAAATGGGTCTTCAGGGGATGTTGCTAGTAAAGATTTCACCTTTTGTCTCGACATTTTTATTGTTTGCCCTGCGGATCTCCAATAGCAATTAAAGATATCTTTACCCCTTAAATAAACAGGCTTATCTTCTTGTTCCGGAATAAATATAAAGAGGATCGGATGGTCTTCAAACAGGATGATATCGTGCTCAATTTTAATTTCAACTGATAAATTGTTTGCAGCAATATTCCCCAAGGTTTGGATGATTTTATCTGTGCGTGGCTTGCTAAGCGGGCTAAAGCTGGCATCATCATTAATGCCGAATACAAGGCAGCCTCCTCCCTCTTGGTTGGCGAAGGCTGAGATATGTTCTGCTATCCGTTCTGATTTGGGTGATAAATCACTTTTCCAATCAATCTCGTTTAATTCAGAAGGAATAGGGTGTAAGCTATCCTTTAACCACTTAACAACTTGATCTTTCCAATCCATAAATTTTTACAATGAGGCAGGTCTTTTGACCTTATTTTGTTTATTCTAATCAATATTAAACTTAAATGCAACCTCAAATACTTGTTTAAAGCAGCGCTCCTCATGGCGGTTCGAAGCATCTATCGGTTGCGAGTAGCTTCTCACGCGCGGCCTAGCAGCAAGCCGTAGTGGATGCTGTCGACGATGGCCATGCAGCTGGCTTCGGTGATGTTTTGGCTGACGCCCATGGTGTCCCAGCGTTGAACCCCATTGGTGGTTTCGATATGGACGCGCGTTTTGGCCTCGGTGCCATTGCGACCATCGAGGATGCGCACCTTATAGTCGGAAAGCTTGAAGCTGTCAATCTCGGGGTAATATTCGCGCAGGGCGAGGCGCAGGGCGCGGTCAATCGCCTCCACGGGGCCATTGCCGTCGGCGACGGTGTGGACGAGCTGCTCGCCAACGCGCAGCTTGACGGTGCCCTCGGCCGCGATGCCATCCATGCGTTGCCTAAAGGTGTCGGTGATGAGGCGGAAGCCGAGGAACTCAAACAACTTGTCCTGCTGACCCAGCCAGTCCATGAGCATGAGCTCGAAGGAGGCATCCGCATTCTCAAAACTAAAACCCTTCCATTCTTGCTCTTTGATATAGCTGATGACCTGCGGCATCTTTTCATCGGGGATGTTGATGCCCAGTTTCAGGTGCTGGATTTTGTTTTTTAAGCTGGCTAAGCCCGCTTGGTCGCTGAGCAGGATACGCCTGACATTACCCACTTGTTCGGGGGAGATATGCTCGTAGGTGGCCGAGTTTTTTATGACCCCACTCGCGTGGATGCCCGCTTTGTGGGTGAAGGCACTGGGGCCGACAAAGGGGGTGTCGCGGTAGAGCTTTTTGTTGGCAATCTCGCTCACCTCATGCGCGACGCGCACCAGCTGCTCAATCTTGTCGCCCAAAAGTTGATAGCCCAGTTTGAGTTGCAGGTTGGGGATGACGGAGCAGAGGTTGGCGTTGCCGCAGCGTTCCCCATAGCCATTGATGGTACCCTGTACTTGGATCGCCCCCGCAACGACGGCTGCCAAGCTGTTGGAGATGGCGGTGTCGGAGTCATTGTGCGCGTGAATGCCCAGCTGCGCCTCGGGCAGGGCTTGCAGTGTGGCTTGGGTGATTTGCTCAATTTCATTATAGATGCAGCCCCCATTGGTATCGCAGAGGATGAGGCGTTCTGCCCCCGCTTGATGGGCGGCTTGCAGGGCTGCCAGCGCGTATTGCGGGTTGGCTTTGTAGCCATCAAAGTAATGCTCGGCATCAAAGAAGACCTTTTTACCTGCCGCTTTGAGGTAGGCGACACTCTCTCCAATCATGGCGAGGTTCTCCGCCAAGCTGACTCCTAAGGCGTGCTCGACTTGGAAGTCCCATGACTTGCCAAAAATCGTGACGATGGGGGTCTGGGCGGCGATGAGTTCTTGCAGCACTTTGTCTTCTTCCACCTTGCCATGCGCTTTGCGGGTGCAGCCAAAGGCGCAAATTTGGGAGTTTTGAAGGGGAATATCACGCAGCAATTTAAAGACATCAGCATCCTTGGGGTTGGCACCGGGCCAGCCCGCCTCGATGTACTCAACCCCCAGTTCATCAAGGATGTGGACGATTTTGATTTTGTCTTGTGCCGAGAAGTTGATGCCCTCCGACTGGGCCCCGTCCCTCAAACTGGTATCGTAAATTTCAATTTTCTTCATGATGTCAAATCTATTGTCAAATTTTTTTTATCAGATTTTCTCGTATGATGTAGAATAAGGTATTTTTGCCGTGATGACAAGCATGTTTTTCGTCTTGTTTTCTTGCTCTTTAACCCTCATTCTGAGGTGGTTTTTGAGCTTGAGTTAACTCTATATGGCTTTGTAAAAGACTGTCATTGAACGCTTCATTCATCGTGTGGCGCAATAGACACATAAGAGCCCCGCTAAGTGACATTTCTTTCACGCTAGAAACGTTGCCGAAAGCTTGCGAAATATGTTTTAATCTGTCTTGTCAGCTAACAACTGACCCAAAATAACAAAATAATACAATGAAACACACCACACTTAAGATGCTCGCTCTCGCCATGGGAGTAACTTCTCTCTGCGCCGCTGGCGAAACTGCACCTGTTGCCGCTCCAGCTGCTGACTCCTTCAGCTTCTGCAAATGGCTTCCAAGCAAGTTTAAATGGTTTGATGCTGAAAAAGACAATGCTGTTAATCCTTACATCCAAAAGTTTGATGTAACCTTCCGCGCCCAATACCAATGGGGTTCCGTTGCTCCAAGTGGCGATGGTAATCAAATTAACGAACGCCGCAGCAATAACGAATTCCGCCGCTTGCGCATGGGTGCCAAGGCTACTGTTTTTGAAGATTATAAAGTAAAGGCTGTTTTCGACATCGGTGGTGCTAACGGTACCATTAAGGACGGCGAACGCACCCGCACAAGTGCTGCCCTCAACTCCTTTGAAGTTTCCCGCAAGATTGGTGACTACGGTATCGAAATCGGTAAGATTAAGCCAGCCTACACAGGTGAATACCGCACATCCTCCTCCAAGATTAAGACCATCGAACGTTCCGCCATCGTCAACCAATTGATCGCTGACAAGACTTGGGGTCTTTCCGTTGAAAGCAAGGACAAGAAGTCCATGATCAACTGGCAAACAGGTGTCTGGCTTCAAGGTCTTCATGAAGATCACATCTGGACAGAACCTGGCTTCAGCTCCGACACAAGTGCCATGTGGGGTGCTTCCCTCACCATTAAGACTGGTGACAGCTCCAAGCTCTACGTTGACTACATGCACAGCTTCGCTAAGACTGAAGACAGCGAACCAATCGAACCTGATTGCATCTCCTACTGCGGACCTGGTGCTAAGGACGTCCTCGGCCTCAGCTATGAATACAAGAAGGACAAAGTTTACTTCATGGGTGAATTGATTGGCGGCTTCAACGTCACCAGCGATAAGAAGGGTGCTGAAAACGTCTTCGGTCTCGTCTTGCTCCCAACTTACAAGTTCAACGACCACTTTGAAGGTGTCTTCCGTTATCAACTTTCCGCAGGTAGCAACGCTGCTATGATTTACAAGCGCTACTACACAACGAACACTGATGCAAGCAGCTACAGCGACCTCATGCAAGCTTTCTACCTTGGTGTTAACTACTACATTTGCCCAGATAAGCCAGACATGATGAAGATCATGACCGGTATTGAATATGTCGACAGCCACGGTGTTGCCAAAGAAGGCGGCGACAAGGGCTACACAGGTTGGCAGTTCTCCACAGCACTTCGCGTCAACTTCTAATCATATTAGAAATGTGACCTAAAACGACGCCTTACCCGAATGTGCCTCCCCTCCCTGTGGGGGTGCATTCTGGGGGGAGTCTCACTAAAGGGCACCTTGCAAAATTAGCACCAAATCAAAGTATAAACTGACGCAGTGGCCAATCGTGCGATTTTTGTCGCTAATTGGTGCAAATTGATAGCTTTCGCGCCACGAATATCTAATATTCGTGTCCCTCAAACCATCAATTTTCACTCAATTTGCTTCCAAAACTCATCACGCCTAATTTTGCAAGGTGCCCTAAAAAACATAAAACAAAACTACGACAATGATTAAAAATCTATTCCTCGCCCTCGTTGGTGCCGCTTCCATCTGCGCTGCTGATACCAACCTCACTGGTGCTGGTGCATCTTTCCCTGCACCTGTATACGCCCAATGGACAAGCATTTACAGCAAGGTTACTCCTAACACAACCGTAACTTACCAAAGCGTAGGTTCTGGCTCTGGTAAGAAGCAAATCAAGGCTGCTACGGTTGACTTTGCTGGTTCTGACAGCCCAATTATGCTCGACGACCAAAAGAAGGATGGTCTTGAACTCTACCCCATGCTTACTGGTGGTGTTGTTGTTATCGCTAACATCCCAGGTGTGAAGGACGGTCAACTCAAGCTTAGCCAAACTGTTCTCGCTGACATCTACCTCGGTAAGATCACCAACTGGAGCGACAAGGCCATTGCTGCTTGCAATGCCGGTCTCAAGCTTCCAAACCTTCCTATCACTGTTGTTCGTCGTTCTGACGCTTCTGGTACTTCCGAAATCTTCACCAACTACCTCTGCAAGGTTTCCCCACAATGGAAGAAGGAAGTTGGCTCCAACACCAACCCCAACTGGCCTGTAGGTCAAGGCGGTCAAAAGAACCCAGGTGTTTGCAATCTCGTTAAGGGCATCAGCGGTGCCATCGGTTACACCGAATACACCTTCGCTGTCACCACTGGCATTCCTTGCGCTCAGCTCGAAAATGCTTCTGGCAAGTACCTCAAGCCATCCGTTCCTACCTTCGCAGCATCCGCTGGATCTGCTGACTGGGCAAACGCCAAGGGCTGGGTCATGGAACTCACCAACGTCAAGGGCGACAACGCATGGCCAATCACAGCTGTGACCTACATCGTTCTTCGCAAGGACACCCCAGCTGCCAAGCGCGCTGAACTCAAGAAGTACTTCATGTGGTGCTACACCACTGGTGCTAAGGTTGCCGAAAAGCTCCACTACATTCCTCTTCCAAAGAATGTAGTTGACCAAATCGCACCTAAACTTTAATTAATAATGGGGAATTGGGAATTATAGATATCCCTGTCCGATAGGACACGAACTTTCAATTCCCAATTCCCCATTCCCAATTCCCAATTCAAAAAAGTATCCCACTCGGTAATCAACCATAGACAATTTTACTTATGCAAAACACGGACAAATTATTCAAGCTCTTCTGCTTAATCTGCGCCTCCATTGTCGGCCTGCTTGTATTTAGCATCTTCTGGCAACTCTGCGTGGACTCCGCCGATGCTTGGAACAAGTTCGGCATTGGGTTCATCTGGTCCACGGAGTGGGATACCAACAACGAAGTGTTCGGAGCACTGCCTAATATCGTAGGTACGCTGCTCTGCACCTTCATTGCACTTGTCATCGCGATTCCCTTGGCCTTTGTGGCAGCCCTCTTTGTTGCCGAAGCTCCTAGCTGGATTGCGAAGCCTATTTCTCAAGGCATCGACTTGCTCGCTGCCATTCCATCCATCATTTATGGTATGTGGGGTCTCTTCGTCCTCGTGCCTATCATGAATGCTCACTTCATCCCCTTCCTCGGTGACACCCTTGGCCTGACCACTTTTAGCATCTTTGGTTTAGAAATTGGACAGTGGTTCTTTGGTACCGCCACCACTGGGATGGGCTTCTTCACATCGGGCATCATTCTCGCCCTGATGATTCTTCCCTTCATGAGCGCCGTCATGCGTGACGTCTTTGCCATGACCCCCCCCATGCTTAAGGAATCCGCCTACGGCGTTGGCTGTACCCGCTGGGAAGCCACTCGCGACGTCATGGTTCGCTACGGCATCCGCGGTATCCTTGGTGGCGTCTTCATCGGCATGGGTCGCGCCCTCGGTGAAACCATGGCCGTCTGCTTCGTCATTGGTAATGTCATGGGCATGCCAGAGGGCATCTTCTCCAGCGGTACAACAATCGCGGCAACACTCGCCAGCAACTTTGGTGAAGCTGATGGTATGCAATTCAGCGCCCTCGTTGCCCTTGGTCTCATCCTCCTGCTGCTCAGCTTTACGATTCAAGTCGGTTCCCAATACTACCTGCATCTCACCAGCGCCAAACGTGGTGAAGCGAGATAACACAATTGGGAATTGGGAATTATAGATATAGCGGGCTAACGCCCGATGATACAGAGCAAAGCAAATGCACCGCTGAATATGCTTAGCAACCCTGCCCACAAGGGCACTAAATTTTAATTCCCAATTCCCAATTCCCAATTCCCCATTTTCAAAAACTAACTCCTAACTCCTAACTTTTTTATGACTACCACCGCTATTAAATCGCGCCCTCTCTACATGCGCAAAACCTGGGACTTGTGCCTGGCTATTTTCTCTTTCATCTCCATTTTTATTGCCCTTGGCGGCATGGCTTGGATTCTCGTTACCGTGTTCAGCCACGGTTGGGACATGATCAACACCACCTTCTTGACCTCCGTGTCACGCCCAGTGGATGATGATGCCACCACCTTGGAAATGCTGCAACTCATCGACCCCAACATGACATTGGATCCCGTCGGTATCGCCAACGCCCTGCTGGGTACCATCTCCATCACCTTCTTTGCCACCTTGGTCACCGTGCCACTCGCCATGTGCGCAGGTATCTACCTGAGCGAATTTGGCAAAGGTAGCAAATTTGCCGACCTGCTGCGTTTCTCTGCCAACGTGCTCATGGGTGTTCCCTCCATCATCATTGGTGTGTTCGTCTATGCCGTCATCGTCATCCCCACCAGCCACTTCTCGGGATTTGCTGGTTCCATTGCCCTGTCGATTATCATGTTCCCCGTCATCATGCGAACGACAGAAGACATGATGGCCATGGTGCCAAACACCCTGCGTGAATCTGCACTGGCACTCGGCATGACCCGCATGCGCACCACACTCTGCATCATCGCCCGCTCCGCCAAAAATGGTCTGGCAACAGGCGTGCTGCTCTCACTGGCTCGCGTCTCGGGTGAAACCGCACCACTGCTCTTCACCGCCATGTGCTCTGACCAATGGCCTGCACTCAAAACCTTCTTCACCGAACCAACCGCCAACTTGCCCGTACTCATCAACAACTACACCATGAGCTACGTCACCGTTGAATCCCACAACGTCGGCTGGGGGGCAGCACT
>JAWXTZ010000049.1:0-16022 GCA_044433085.1 Akkermansia sp. | reverse complement strand
TGCCACCTGATGACGGCTTGATGTCCTACCACGTGCTACCATGTGCCACCCTGAAGCCCTTGCTTGGCGGTGCTGATGCCTTGCCATCTGATAGCGGTTCGATGTCCTACAACGCGCCACCATCTCGCCACCGTGCCGCCCCTGCTTGGCGGTTGATGCCTTCCACCTGATGACGGCTCGATGTCCTACCACGTGCCACCATCTCGCCACCGTGCCGCCCCTGCTTGGCGGTGCTGATGCCTCGCCACCCTGAAGCCTTGCATAGCTCTTGCAAAAGGCTTGCAAGCGGGGGAGTGATTCAAAGGTTGCAAGGAAGGTTGCAAGGTCGCAAAAATGCAACACTATGCAAAACGTTGATATTTGGCTAGTTACAACAAGGGTTGCAAGAAATGCTTAAAGGTTGCAAGTGCCATTGCAACCATTAAATACTTAATAGTCATAATGTTAAATACAAGGTTGCAAGAAAACGCGAAAAAAAACATATATATAAGAAGAGAAAAGCAAAGAGAAAAGGGGAGAGCTTAAATCATGAAAATACGCATTCTTGCGAAAAAGTGGCACAAAACGTAGTACAGTACAAAAGTAATACATTGATACCTAAATGTTTTATATCCCACTCTTTCCGTACACAAAAGGTTCCACCTCAATGAGGTGGAACCTTTGTGTTTGTGGGATTCGAACCCACGGTGAGTGGGCAGATTGCGGTGCTTGGACGCTAACGCGTTTGCGACGGTAGAATAGTGCCTCGCTTCGCTCGGGGGATTATGAGGTCGTCGTGAACGAGTGCTGCCACCTTGCTTGGTTTGCAACGCGGGCTTTTGGGGCTTTTACTTGTTCCCGACGAGGGGATCTGCCCCTTACCCCCGCTCGGGCTCTGCCCGAGTCCCGCTGGGCTTTGCCCAGACCCACCAAAGGGTCTGCGACCCTCTGGACACCCAGTCACGATGCTTCGCATCGTAGGGGCATTTCTTGCAGGCATGGCCGTGAATAGTAAGCTTTTTTTAGCATTTATGCGCCTCGATTCTTGACACAGCACGCTTCTTAGGTACAATGCATTCATGCAGGTGACGCTTGTGGGTTGTGGTAATATGGGTTCGGCTCTTCTCTTGGGAATAGCGCGGACGGGTCTCGTCTCCTCCTTTCACCTGTTTAATCGCTCGTCCGCTAAGGCTGAATCACTTGCGCGCCAACTCCCCAATGCCTCTGTCTTTTCAAACGCAGCAGATGCCCTCGCTGGTGCAAATGTCGTTTTGCTGGCGGTGGAGCCTGATGGTATCTTACCGCTCTTATCAGAGCTGGCAGGGGTGCTAGAGACTTCCCGCCCACTTGTCATTTCGGTGGCGGCTGGGGTTCGTCTGTCGCAGATGCAGGCGCTTGTTCCCCATGCGCGCCTTGTCCGCTTGATGCCTAACACGGCTGTGGCGATTGGCGAGGGCTCTAGCGGTTTTGTTTGTTCTTCCTCCTGCTTAGCCGCTGATGCGCCCCTGTGCCAGCGTTTGTTCGCGGCGACCGGGCTTTGCGTTGAGTTGTCTTGTGAGGATGATATTCAGGCGGTTGTCAGTTTGGCTGGCAGTGCGCCTGCCTTTTTTTATGAGTTGTTGGATGCGATGCAGCAGCAGGGTGTTGCCCAAGGGCTTTCCCCCGAGTTGTCCTTGCAGCTGGCCACGCAGGCGATGAAGGGTTCTGCCGCCTTGCAGCAGCAGTCGGGGCAAGACCCTAAGAGCTTGCGCAATGCCATCACCTCCCCCAATGGAGCAACGCTCGCGGGTCTTCGTCGCCTCAATGCTCTTCAACTGAAACAACACTGGCAATCAGTTCTGCAAGCTTGCGCCAATCGCTTGCAGGAGATGGATGCCGAACGTTCATAATTTTCTCCTATCCCGATTTGATGATCTTGCTTGCTTCTATCTTTCATTCTTCCCTAGCCAATGTGACGACGGTCAATGAGGCTTTGGCCAGTCAAAACCACTGGTTGTTCACTTTCTGCGCCTATGCGGGGACTATTATCGCTGCTGTTGGTGGGGCGATGGCGTCGAGCCGCGTGCGGATGGATCTCTTTGGTCTGATTTGCTGTGGTTCGGTCTGTGCCTTGGGTGGGGGGACCTTACGCGACATTTTGTTGGGCAGTTTGGATAATGTGGATGGCAGTTTGGTGCGTGTTTTCTGGGTTTTACCCGGCAATGAGATTTATCTTTACATGTCGGTTATCAGCGGCTTTGTCGTGTTTTATCTCACCAAGTTTTGGGAGCCCCCGCATGGCACCCTGCGTGTTCTCGATGCCTTTGCCATGGCCTTTTTTACGCTCTTTGGTGCGTCTAAGGCCTATTTGATGGATTGTAACTGGCTTGTAACCCTAGCAATGGGTATTTGTACCGGGGTTGCTGGTGGTGCCTTGCGCGATTTGATTACGGGTAATGTCCCCTACGTCTTCCGCCCTGGGGAATTGTATGCAACGGCTGCTTTTGTGGGGGCTGCTTGCTACTTGCTGATGTTGCAGGTGGGTTGCTCGGCTGTTTTTTCTTATGCGGCTGCGGTGGTGATTTGTTTTGGTGTGCGCATGGCGGCGGTTTACTTGAATTGGCAGCTGCCTTCCTACCGCCCCATTTTTGAGACGGTGAAGGTCTCGGAAGAGGAGGAGGAGCGTCATGATAAGAAGTTTGAGTGAGGTGTTTGCCTTACTTTTGCTTGCTTTCGTGCGCATGCGTGATATATTACACGCATGCAGCTTGAAGATGAATCCCCTGAAGCCACGGATGAACCAACCCTTAAGCCCATCGACTGGAGCTTTGCGCGTGAATTAGCACGCGACATTGACGCAGCTGATTATGATGAGGATGTTCAGGAGTTTCTCTCCGAGTTACTCTCCCCCCAATCTTCGGCCGATGAGTACCAGTTGCAGCAGGCGGCAACCCTGCTCTTGCAGGATGAGGTTGATTTTTCCCCCGCGCTTTTGCAGCTGGGTGTGCAGCCTGACGAGGAGCTCATCGAGCTTTTCATCGCCTGTGGTGCCGAGGTGAATGCCCGCAACAGCTTTGGCGATTTACCGCTGGTGCTGGCGGCGCGCTATGGTCATGCTGATATCGTGGACATGCTGCTGGATGCGGGGGCTGACAAGAATGCCCACAATGCCCACGGGCAGCAAGCGGCCGATGTGGCCAGCACCCCCGAGTTGGTGGAAAAACTCATGCCTGATGAGCTGCGTGGTGAATCCCCTGCCGAAGCCTTGGATGCAAGCGAGTTGTTATCACCAGCAGAAGATGAAGCCCCCCTACCACCCTTTGTGGAGGATGCTGATTGGGGCGAGGCTGATGAGGATTTCTTTGCACCAAAGCACGACTGCGGCTGCGGGGAATAAGCTAGCACCCCTCGCTTTTTGAGGGTACGCTGATTTCTTGACTTGAAATTTCAGGCACTTAGGGTTAGAGTGTCTCTATGAGCACATCCTTTTGCCCCAGTCTCTTTAGCTACTCCCGTCGTCTCTCTCGCGAGGTGATGATTGGTAAGATCGGCATTGGTGGGAACCATCCCATCCGCATTCAGTCGATGATTACATCGGACACGATGGATACTGCTGCCTGTGTGGCAGAGTGTTTGGCCTTGGCCAAGGCTGGGTGTGAAATCATTCGTATTACAGCGCAGACGCGTGCCTATGCCGCCAATTTGGAGAACATCGCCCGCGAGCTGCGCGCTGCGGGTTGCGATGTGCCCCTTGTCGCGGACATCCACTTTAAACCTGATGCCGCGATGGAAGCGGCCAAGTGGGTGGAAAAAATCCGCATCAACCCTGGCAATTTTATTGATAAGCGCAAATTCCAATCCTATGAGTACACCGATGAGGAATATATTCAGGAGGTGGAGCGCATCCGCGAGGCCTTCACCCCGCTCGTCCTTTTCTGCAAGGAGCATGGGCGCGCCATGCGCTTGGGGGCAAACCATGGCTCGCTTTCTGACCGCATCGTCAACCGCTACGGTGACACGCCCGAGGGGATGGTTGAAAGTGCTTTGGAGTTTGCCCGCGTGGCACATGACTTGGGTTACCACCAGTTGGTGTTCTCGATGAAGGCCTCCAACGTCAAGGTGATGATTGCCGCTTACCGCCTGCTGGTCAAACGCCTGAATGAAGAGCAGGGCGAGGGCTGGAATTACCCCATCCATCTGGGTGTGACCGAGGCAGGCGAAGGTGAAGATGCCCGCATCAAGAGCGCGGTGGGCGTTGGTTCGCTACTTGCTGATGGCATTGGTGATACGCTGCGTATCTCGCTGACCGAAGACCCCGTTTACGAGGTTGCTCCCGGTTTTGAAATTGCTGAGCCTTATCAGGTGGGCAAGAGCTACCCCGCGTGCCCCGCACCTGAACCTACCGCTAGTTTTGACCCCTTCACCTACGTGAAGCGCAAGGCGGATGTGCTGACCATTCAAGGACAAACGATTGGCTGGAATGAGCCTGTTCGCGTGATGCTGCCCAAGGCTGCCGTTGATTCACTCGACCCTGCGGAGATGAAGAGCTTTATGCCCGAGTTGAGTTACGAGGACGCTCATGTGCTGGAGCTTGACCCCTGTGACGAAGCTGCTTGTGCCGACTTAGCTGGGACAGAGCCCTGTCTGGTGACGGTGAAGGATGGGGTCAATTTGCCCGTCATTCAGGCCTTCCGACTCTTGGCGGCACGCGTGCCCAGCACGCACCCCATCTTGCTCAAGGACAGCTTGGGGGCTGCGCAAACGCTTTCTGCCGCCATGGCAGGTGGCGTGAACATCGGTGGGCTCTTGGTGGATGGTATCGGCAATGCCGTGCTTATTCGCTTGGAAGAGGATGCTCAAAAAGCAGCCTACTTGGGCTTTAATATTTTACAAGCCTGCGGGGTTCGCTTGACGAAGACCGAGTACATCTCTTGCCCATCCTGTGGCCGAACCCTCTATAACATCCAAGAGGCAGCGGCTCGTGTGCGTGCTGCGACAAGCCATCTGAAGGGCTTGAAGATTGCCATCATGGGTTGTATTGTCAATGGCCCTGGGGAGATGAGTGATGCTGACTTTGGCTATGTCGGTGGGGCACCTCATAAAATCAATCTTTATGTCGGGCATACCCCTGTCGAAATCAATATTCCGCAGGAACAGGCGGTGGAACGACTGGTCGAGCTCATCAAGTCGCATGGTCGTTGGGTCGATCCCGAGTAAAACGCTTATTTATCCCGCTTTTTTCCTTGTCTCTTAGCTGCAAACAAGGTAGGATATCACCGTACAATCGCATTTCGAACTATGGCTAATCTCAATAAAGTAATGATTATCGGCAACTTGACTGCCGACCCCGAAGTCCGTACCACCCCTAGTGGTACCAGTTTAACAGAGCTCCGCCTCGCCGTCAACCGCACCATCGGTGGTCAAAATGGCACCGAGCGTCGCGAGGAAACAACCTTCCTCGATGTCACTTGCTGGGGTCGCATTGGTGAGATTGCTGCCCAATATCTGGCTAAGGGTCGCCCCGTCTTTATTGAAGGTCGCCTTCAAATGGATTCTTGGGAGGACAAGCAAACGGGTCAAAAGCGTTCCCGCATCCGCATCATTGCTGAAAACATGCAGCTGCTTGGCAGCCGTGGTGACAATGGTGGTGGCGGTGGCGGTAACTACCAATCCCGCAATAATGGTGGCTACCAGCAACAAGGTGGAGGCTATCAACAGCAAGGTGGTGGCTATCAACAGCAAAATAATGCCCCTCGCAACAACTTTAGCGGTGGTTATCAAGGGGGACAAAGCAATGGCGGCTTCCAACAGGGCTCTGCCCCTGCGCCTAGCATGCCTGCACCCGATGATGATGATATCCCATTCTAAAGATACCATTCATTGATTATTTTATGAGCGCGAAGCGTCTTTTATCGCTTCGCGCTTCCTATTTCTTCTTATCCTTATGTTTTTGAACAGCTCCGAAGCCCTCGATTGGCTTTACAATACCCAACTCTTTGGCATGAAACTCGGTTTAGAGGGCATCACGCGCCTTCTCCGTGCTTGCGATTTAGCTACACTTGTCGATGGTGCCCCTGATGCACCGCAAATCATCCATGTGGCAGGGACCAATGGTAAAGGTTCCACCTGTGCGATGATGGAGTCGATTGGGCGTGCTAGCGGCTACAAGACGGGCATGTTCACCTCCCCCCACTTGGTGCGATTTCATGAGCGTTTGCGCGTCAACAACCAGATGATTGATGATGCCACGCTATGCCGCCTCATCCAAAAGCTGCATGATGTGACGCAGGACTGGGACCCCTGCCCAACCTTCTTTGAGCTGGCCACCGCGCTGGGCCTGATGTATTTTGAGGAACAGGGCTGTGACTTAATCCTGCTAGAAACAGGCATGGGTGGGCGATTGGATGCCACCAATGCCGTTGCCAAGTCCGTGGCTGTGCTCGTGCCCATTGGTCTGGATCACACCCAGTACTTGGGTGATACGCTTGCTGCTATTGCGGGCGAGAAGGCGGGGATTATTACCAGCGACTTAGCTGTCATTTGCGCCGTACAGGCAGAGGAAGCCATGACCGTGATTCGTGACCGCTGCAGCAGCACAGGCAGCGAGTTGCAGCTTGTGGACAAGCCCTGCGACCTACCCTTAGGCTTGCTCGGTCAGCACCAAGCGCAGAACGCGGCTCTGGCCGTGACTGCGATGAAGGCATTGCCCCAGTTTCGGGGTAACGAGGAGAGCATCGCGCAAGGTTTGAAGAAGGCAAGTTGGGCGGGTCGATTTGAAAAGCTTAAGATTCAAGGCAAAGCCTGCATCCTTGATGGGGCTCATAACGCGCACGCGATGCGCGCCCTTGTGGAGACATGGCAGAGCCAGTATGGGGACACAAAGCCCTGCTGCATCTTTGCCGCGGCGGAGGATAAGGATGTGGGTGCGGTGCTTGACCTTTTAGCCCCCCTTGTCGGGCGTTGGGTCTTGCCGGTGGTTCAATCACCACGCATAGCAGCCCCCGAGCAGATGGAGCAGCTGGTGCGACGCTACAGCAGTGCAGCCATCAGCACATGCCCCCATCTCAGCGATGCCTTCGGGCAATTGGCAGAAGGGGCTCCCAATCTCATCTGCGGCAGTCTCTTTTTAGTGGGCGAGACCAAGGCTCTGCTAGAGCAATCCGCCGACAGCTACCGCAAAACCATGCAGTGAGCGACAGAGACAAGAACATTAAAAAGCCACTGCAAAAACTTGCAGTGGCTTTTTAATGTTAGAGAGAAGTCGAGCGCACCCGACTAGGTTTAGGTAATCTTCTATTAGATGCTCTTGGCGACATTGACGATGTTGTCAACATTCATGCCGAGTTCACGAAGCACCAAATCGCCAGGGGCGGAGAAGCCAAATTCATCAATGCTGATGATGGCTGCTGGGTTGCTGACGTAGCGGAACCAGAGGTCGCCACGACCTGCTTCGACGGCCATGCGACGCGTGCAAGCGGCAGGCAGCACGCTTTCGCGGTAGGCGGCATCCTCGCGCTCGAATCGCCACATGGATGGCATGGAGACGACGCGTACGCCATCACCCAGTTGCTTGGCAGCTTCGATGGCCAAGTAGACCTCTGAACCGCTGGCGATGATGATGAGTTCTGGCTGAGCTGTCTTTTCCTTGCGGACGATGTAGGCTCCCTTGAAGGTACCTGTTCGACGGGCTTCCACAGTCAAGTCGGGTTGAGCAATGCTCAAGCTGGGGATGTCTTGGCGAGTGAAAATCAGTGCGGTAGGACCAGCGGTACGGTGAAGCGCGCACATCCAAGAAGAGGCGGTTTCTTCTTCATCCGCAGGGCGAATCACGTCCAGATTAGGTATCAAGCGCAGGGCTGATACTGTTTCAACGGGTTGGTGGGTAGGGCCATCTTCACCGACTGCAACCGAGTCGTGAGTCAGGATATAGGTCACAGGAAGGTGTGCCAGCGCAGCCACACGAATGGCGGGGCGCATGTAGTCAACGAAGACGCAGAAGGTACCTGCACTCACGCGGAACAGGCCATCGTAGGCAATACCATTGCAGATAGCACCCATGGCGTGCTCGCGAATACCAAACCAGAAGTTGCGACCAGTGTAATCCTTGGCGGAGAAATCGCCAGCGCCATTCAAGTAATTCTTGTTGCTGGAGAAGAGGTCGGCACTGGTGCTCAAAAGACCGGGGCAAGCGGCACCAATGGCGTTTTGGGCAATGCTGCCCGAGCTGCGAGTAGCCAGCTTGGAATCAGCAGGAAAAGCGGGGATGAGCTCCGAGCTCTTTTCGGGGCAGAGACCCTTGACGGAAAGCTGGGCACCTTCCTCCAACTCGGTAGCGAGTGCTGGATTAGCATCTTGCCAAGCGGTAAAGGTATCGAGCCATGTTTGGTAGACACCAGCGCGGTTAAGCTTCAATTCTGCCATGTAGCGGCGCACGTCTGCGGAGACAAAGTATTGTTCTTCAGGCAGGCCCCAATTGGCGTGGGCTTCTTTCCAAAGCTTGGCACCGCCTTCACCGTGACCCTTCGTTGTGCCCTCAAAACCGGGAACACCCTTGGCAATCGTCGTGTTGGCGATGATGAGTTTGGGGCGACCATTCTTCTCTTGGCGGGCTTGAAGCATGGCCTCACGAACAGCGGCAATATCGTTACCATCAATGGAGACAGCATCCCAGCCCATGGACTTGTAGGAAGCGAGGATGTTTTCCGTCTGAGTCACCTGAATAGGGGCATCGAGCGTGATGCCATTGGCATCATAAATCAGAACGAGGTTATCAAGTTTGAGCACACCAGCGATGTTAGCCGCTTCGCGGGAGATACCCTCCTGCATGCAGCCATCACCAGCGAGGCAGTAAACCATCTGGTCAAAAATGGTGTGATCCGCTGTGTTAAAGCGGGCAGCGGCATGCTTGGCGGAGATTGCAAAGCCAACAGCATTGGCAACACCTTGCCCGAGAGGACCTGTCGTGCATTCTACGCCGGGGCTAAGCTTGAATTCGGGGTGACCTGGGGTCTTAGAGCCCTTGCTGCGAAATGCCTTGAGATCATCCATCGTCAAATCAAAGCCGCTAAGATGCAACCAAGCGTAGAGGAACATCGAACCATGACCACCAGAAAGAACGAAGCGGTCGCGGTTGAGCCAACGGGGTTGAGCGGGATTAACGTTGAGGAGTTCACCATAGAGGACAGCACCGATTTCGGCGCAGCCGATGGGCAGACCCATGTGGCCGGAGGCTTTATCGAAGATGGCATCGATAGCGAGACCTTTAGCTTCATTAGCGGCCTTTTGAAGGATTTCTCTGTTCATGCGCGAAAAGTATACTAGATAACTAAAAAAAAGTAAAGGTTAAAGGTCGCATGAGCAGCACAAAAAATCAGCTCACCCCACCCCCTCTGAAAGGATTTCGCCACATAGCCCCCGATGCTCCGCATAGTACTTGACACCACCCGCTCAACTACCTAGAATACAGCAAGATTTACAATCATGAACTGGACAAGCATCAAACTTTTAAGCGCGCAGGCCGCCTTGGCACCAAGCCAAGGTTGCGTCTTCGCCCAACTCACCCAAAAAACCGAGCGACAAACCAAGCAGGGAAAACCCTTCTTGGAGCTCCAGTTCGCGGACACATCAGCCACCATCACCCTTAAGATTTGGGATAACTCTCCCTTTTACGAGCAGGCATCCGTCATTCAAGTTGAAGAGTGTTTCGAGCTCTCGGCCCAATGGCAACAAAACGCCTATGGCATGGATGCCAGCCAGCTGAGCGCACGCCCCCTCACCCCGTCCGAGACCGACTTGCTCTTTACAGGGGATGCTGATTTACTTGCGAAACAAGAGGCGGATTGGCAGACCATCACCCAAGCCCTGCAAAGCATCACCGACCCCCGCTTGAACAAACTTTGCGCCCTAACGCTTGAGCTCCATGCCCCTCGCTACCGACGCGCCGCGGCTGCCCGTGGCTTCCACCACGCGCGCCGCGGTGGGCTGGTAGAGCATGTGGCAGGCATGTTGCGCGCCACCGATGCCCTCTGCCATGCCTACCCACAACTCAACCGCGATTTGATTGTTGCGGGTGCCTTCTTCCATGATAGCGGCAAGATGTGGGAGAATAACTACCCCGAGCAAAGCCTCAGCATGCCCTACTCCGAGTTGGGTGAACTCATGGGGCATATCACCTTAGGCATCGAACTCATCAACAGCATCTGGAAGCAGATGATGAACAGCCCCGAAGCGGAAGATTGGAAGCAACTGCAACCCAGCAGTGGTCAAGTCCGCCTGCACCTGCTGCACCTCATCGCCTCGCACCATGGTGAAATTGCCTTTGGCTCCCCCGTTGTACCCAAAACCCCCGAAGCGATGATGCTTCACTACATCGACAACATCGACGCCAAGTTGGAAATGTTTGCCGGCGGCTATGAAACATCCCCCGAGCTGGGCGCGCGCGTCTACCAACGCAAGGCACCCCTGCAAGGCAACCTCGTCACCCCACTACCCGCCTTCGACATGGCGAATGAACAAAAATAAACCTTTACCACCCCAACCACCCAGCCATTATGTACATCAACCGCGAATTATCCTGGATTGAATTTAACGACCGCGTTTTAAGCCAAGCCATCCGCCCTGACCTCCCCCTGTTAGAGCGCATGAAATTCTTAGCCATCACCGCCAGCAACATGGATGAATTCTTCCAAGTGCGCGTTGGTGGGCTGATGCTTTTGCGCCAATCCGGCAAAAACATCAAAGACGTGGCAGGATTATCCGTAAGCGAGCAACTGCGCTTGGTGCGCAAGCGTTGTTCAGAGATGATTAAAACGCAATACAAACTCTATAACAAGCAGCTGCTGCCCGCCATGCAAGCGGCGGACATCCGCCCCATTGCGCTAGAGCAACTCACCGAGACCGAACACTCGCTGCTGGAAGACTACTTTGAAGAGCGCATCGCCCCCGCTCTGACCCCCTTGGCCATGGAAGTGGAACACCAACCCATGCTACCATCCTTAAGCCTCATCATCGGGGTAGAACTCTACGACCAAGAGAAGGAGAGCTCTCGCTTCGTTGCCGTCCCCATTCCCGAATCAATGGCACGACGCATCCCCTTCCCCATCATGGGGATAGATGGATACATCTTAATTGAAGACATCATCCTTGGCTTCATCGACCAATTCTTCCCCAAGGAGCGCGTCATCTACAAGAGCGCCTTCCGCGTCACCCGTAATGGTGATATCATCTTGGAAGAGGAAGAAGGGGGAGACATGGCACGAGAGATGGCCGAAGTCCTCGTCGCGCGCAAATTCTCGGACTGCGTGCGCTTGGAAATCCCCAGCGAAACACCCATGCCCTTCATCCAACGCGTAGCCGATATCGTTGGCGCGGACAAGGACTCCATCTACAGCGTACCAGGGCCACTGCGCTTGGTGGACTTCATGAGCATGGCCTTTGAACCGGGCAACGAAGAACTTAAAATCAAATCATGGAAGCCCGCCGATGCCGCAGGCGTTGACCCCACCATCAGCATGTTTGAAAACATCGCCCAAGGTGACATCCTCATCAACAACCCATTTGAAAGCTACGAGCCCGTCGTGCGACTCGTTGAAGAAGCAGCGGCTGACCCCAGCGTCATCGCCATTAAGCAAGTTCTCTACCGCACCAGCAAGGACTCGCGATTCGTCAAGGCCCTCTGCCGAGCAGCAGAAGCAGGCAAACAAGTCACCGTCCTCGTTGAAATCAAAGCCCGCTTTGATGAACAACGCAACCTCGAACAAGCAGAAGTACTGCAACGCTCTGGCGTACAGGTCGTCTACGGCGTCAAGGGATTCAAGACCCATGCCAAGGCACTACTCATCGTCCGACGAGAATCAGGAAGCCTGAAACGCTACTGCCACTTTGGGACAGGCAACTACAACGAAGGCACCGCACGCATCTATGGGGACATCTCGCTGCTGACCTGTGAGGCACGACTGGGGGCAGATGCCTCGCAATTCTTCAACTCCGTGATGGGGCTGACCAAGCTGACCAACTTCCGAAGCATCTTCCCCTCGCCCGTCATGATGAAGCAACACCTGATTGAACTCATCCAAGCAGAAGCAGCACGCGCCAAACTGGGCGAGCGAGCCGAAATCAATGCCAAAATGAATTCGCTCAACGACATTGCCATGATGGAAGCCCTGCAAGATGCCGCAGAAGCAGGCGTTAAAATCAACATCAACATCCGTGGGGTGTGCTGCTGGGCACCAAGCACACCTAAAGCCATGGCAAACGTGAGAATCGTCAGCATCGTGGACTGCTACTTGGAACATGCGCGCATCATCAGCTTCCACAATGGTGGCAAGCCACTCGTCTTCTTGGCAAGTGCAGACTGGATGAGCCGCAACCTCGACCGTCGCGTTGAATTGATGGTACCCATCAACGATGAAGCGGCAGCAAAGCGCGCCTTGGGCATCTTGGAAGCCTGCTTCAACGATAACACGCAATCCTTCCAACTGATGGCGGATGGTAGCTACTGCCCCGTCAACATGCTGCAGCAGGTGGATAAGAAAACGCGAGGTGGCAAGAGTGGCGCGGTGAAAAAATTCCGCATGCAGGAGTACTTGCATAAGCAGGCGCAAAGCAGCGCAAGGGCTAGTGCACGGGCGCGTCAGCAGACGCTGGAGCCCCACCGTCCGCGTGCGAAAAAATAAGTGCGCAGTGACACGAAGCACTACGATGCGCAGCATCGTGAATGGGGTAAAGGGGGCGCGCCCCCTTTTGGGTCTGGGCAAAGCCCAGCCGTCGGAGACGCCCGTCGGCGAGACAATTGAGCAAAGGATGCGCAGCATTCGTTGCAGGCACCAACTTACCCTCACCAGAGCAACACAAAGGTCCGCTTAGCAAGCCTAGCACCGTACCACTCGCCAAGTTGGTGCCTTCCCCCAATCCTCGGGCGTCAGCCCGCACTTATCTACCGCCGCAAACGCGTTAGCGCACCACCGATGCATCAAAAAAGCACCATCTGAATAAAACCAGCCGTGAATAGCAACAAAAAAACGCAAAAACACGAAAAACAAAAGATTTGTCTTTACAAAACACAAAATAAGTGTATTATTTCCTTCCCGAGCTTCACCGAAGCACGGTTCGCAACCCTTAAACACATCTAAAAACATGAAAGTTCTTTCCTCCCTCGCATCCATGAAGCGTCGTCACGCTGATTGCCAAATCGTGAAGCGCAAGGGTACGCTCTACGTCATCTGCAAGAGTAACCCAAAATTCAAGGCCCGCCAAGGTACAACCGCTGGCACTCGCCTCAGCAAGAAGGGCGTTAAGTAAAGCTTTTCTTTTTCGAAGATAAGACTGGGGCGACAAGGCACCAGTCTTTTTTTCGTGTTTTCATTTTGCCCCATTCCTAGGGCCTTGCTACCATGAGCACCACCAACACCCATACCATCATTCATGATCTGGGCGACTTCACCTTTGATTCTGGTGAGACCCTGCCCCATGTTCAACTAGCTTACGAATGTTATGGGCAGCTCAATGAAGCAAAGGATAACGTCATCCTCCTCAACCACGCCTTGACGGGTAGCCACCATGCCCATGGCTGGTGCGATAGCTTGCCCGAGGCTGAGCCCCTGTGGATGCCCGAAAACTTTGAGGGCTGGTGGAATTTGATGATTGGCCCAGACAAGCCGCTGGATACCAACAAGTACTTCATCGTATGCGCCAACTACTTAGGCGGCTGCTACGGTAGCACTGGCCCCAGCAGCACCGCACCCGATGGCAAGCCATGGGGTGGGCGATTCCCGCTGGTGAAGGCGCGTGACCAAGCGCGCGCCTTCATGCTTCTACTCGACTCCATGGGGGTGGACAAGTTCCGACTGGTCGCACCAAGTGTTGGGGGGCTCTGTGGCCTCGTCAATGCGATTCTCTACCCCGAGCGCGTGACGGGACTTCTACTCATCGGTGTTGGTTACAAGATTAGCATTGAGCACCGCCTCTCCGTCTTCGAGCAAATTCTTGCCGTGGAGATGGATGAACAATTTTGCGCGGGCCATTACGACCCCAGCAATCCACCCAATCGGGGGCTGGCACTGGCACGCATCATCTGCCACAAACTCTTTGTCGACCAAAGCCAGCTAGACAAGCGCGCCCGCAAGGGGGTTATCGCCAAGAGCCCCATGCTCAACTGGTACCAAGCCACGCGCAACACAGAAAGCTACATGCTGCACCAAGGCACCAAATTTGCCAAACGCTTTGACGCCAACTCCTACCTGCGCATCATCAACATGTGGGGCAGCTACGATGTGGCGCAACTCTGCGGTAAAAAGAGCGTGGATGCCTGCTTCCGCGTGCTGGCCGAACACCACATCCCCGTCCAGCTGTTCTCCATCAGCACCGACTACTGCTTCACCCCACGCGAAATTGCAGCCTACCACCGCAAGATGGTCAGAAATGGTGTTGATGCCCAGTATCATTGCATCAAATCCAGCAAGGGGCACGACTCCTTCCTGCTGGAGCCAGAGCTCTACGAAGCCGACATCAAGCAGTTCCTCGAGGACAGCAAGGCATAAAAAATCAAGACCCCTGTAGATTTTGTGACAGGGCTGCGTTTAGTAGAGTAGAAGGCAGCAGTCATCGCCTTCTACAACCAAACATTCAACTACTAGATTAACATGAAAAAGTTTATTTTTGCCGCCTTACTCGTCGCCATGCCATTGATGGCACAGGAATCCACAGAACAAGAAGCCCGTGGACCACGCGGCGAACGCCCCACCGCCGAGCAACGCCAAGAGATGTTGCAAAACGCCATGGAAAAGTTTGACAAGGACCAAGACGGTCAACTCAACCCTCAAGAATATGCAGCATTGAAGCACTGGGGCAAAAAGCAAATGGGCAAAAAGAACGGCGTAAACCCCAAGATGCTTGAAAAGTACGACACCGACAAGGACGGCAAGCTCAACAAGGAAGAACGCCAAGCATTGAAGGCTGACCGCAAGGAAAACAAGCCCGATCGCGAACCCCTTACCGATGAACAAAAGGCCGAACGCCAAGCCAAGCAACTTGCCAAGGTAGACACCAACAAGGACGGATTTGTCAGCCAAGAAGAATTGGCAGCAGCAGCCAAGGAATTCCGACAAGAACGCAAGGAACGCCGTCAACAAGGACCCAAGGGCAAAAAAGGCAAGAAGGGCAAGAAGTGTAAAAAACAACAAGCCGAAGCTTAATTACCTTCATCTATTTTTCATTATGGGAAGCGAAGCACCAAAGCGTGCTTCGCTTTTTGCTGTTTAGGGAACATAATTATAGTAAAAAATGGTGCCAGAAGATGGCACCATGCAGCAGAATATGTTATTAATCAGCTTCATCTGTTGCATGGTACCAATTTTAGACTAAACCCTCAGCACGATGCACCAAATAACCCAATAAGCATCAGATTTTTATAATGAGCTCTTGCTTTCTGCGATTGTTCTGCTAGAATTAAGAAAATCCATGTTATCATGATAAAGAAACTATTACCCATTTTTGCCTTGTGTGCATCATCACTTTATGCCGCTGATTATTTGGTCGCGGGTGTGGATAAGAATGATGCTTCTACTTATTATGATTTTAATAAACTATTTGATGGGACGGATCACAATCTCTGCTGGGCTTATTCAGCCTCGAATGTCTTGCAGTGGTGGCAGGATAAACAGGATGATTACTATATTAGCACAAATTCCATCCCCGATGGTAAGACCTATAGTGATCAGTATGCGAGTGATATTGTTTCAACCTTCGTGAAGGCATGGGGTAATGAAGGTGGCTTTGAAATCAATGGCTTCACGTGGTGGTTATCTGACGTGGCAGGCAGCCCAACGGGGCAACTAGGTGATTTTGATGAGACCTTGTACTTCCCCGAAGGCGGTGGCTATTGGTCGGATTTTGTTGACTCGACAAGCTTTATTGGAGAGGAACGCGACATGGCTATTGACGATACCTAATGACTACTGAATAACTGCTCGTTTTTCAGAAATCCAGATAGCGGCAATATAGCACCAGAGGTGGTAGAGCAATTCGCTAGATTGAATTCTCCTTGCTGGTGCCGTTTTTGGGTTATT
>JAWXTZ010000048.1:0-16049 GCA_044433085.1 Akkermansia sp. | reverse complement strand
GTAACAGTTGATGGTGGAAAAGAACATTTCATGTCCTTTCCTCCACCAACTGTACTTTGGCATAGGAACCAGGGCATTTTATGGGTGCTTAGCTTGTCGCATTTAATATTACAGCTTTCAAGCTGCGCTACTAAAGCAGATTTTTCTTGACTATAAACGCTCCTTCCTTTATCCTTACGCGCGATGGCTACTAGCACTGAGTTTAAACGCAATTTCTCGATTATCGCCCACATTGACCACGGTAAGACAACCCTGTCCGACCGCCTGTTGGAGTTTACTCAAACGGTCAGCGAACGCGATGCGCAAGACCAACTCCTCGATGCGATGGATTTGGAGCGCGAAAAGGGGATTACGATTAAGTCTCACCCTGTTACGATGCAGTACAAGGCTAAGAATGGTCAGGTGTATGAGCTCAATTTGCTTGATACGCCCGGTCACGTTGACTTCTCTTATGAGGTGTCCCGCTCTCTCGCTGCTTGTGATGGCGCTGTTCTGATTGTGGATGCTGCTCAAGGTGTTGAAGCCCAAACGCTGGCTAATATGCACTTGGCGCTCGATCAAGGTTTGGAGATCATCCCCGTGGTCAATAAAATTGATTTGCCCAGCTGCAACTTGCCCAATGTTTACAAGCAGTTGGAGGAGGTTGTCTGCATCCCCCGTGATGAGGCGATTCTTTGCTCTGCTAAGGCTGGCATTGGTATTCAAGATATTTTGGAGGCTGTTGTCGAGCGTGTCCCCGCCCCCAAGGAGTGGGAGGATGACAAGCTGCGCGCTCTTGTATTCGACTCCATCTATGATGCTTACCGTGGTGTTGTTTCCTACGTTCGCATGGCGAGCGGTGAGGTCTCTCGCGGCATGAAGGTGAAGCTTTTCCACACCGATGAAACCTATGAAGTGAAGGAAGTGGGTATCTTTAAGCCTGGTATGAAGGCCACCGACAAGCTTTGCACGGGTGATGTGGGCTACATCATCGCCAACATGAAGTCGGCTGCTGATGTTAAGATTGGTGATACCTACACCAACTTGCAAAGCCCTTGTGATGAACCTCTCCCCGGTTTCAAGGAAATCCGCCCCATGGTATTCTCGGGTATTTACCCAGTTGATTCCAGCGATTACGAAAGTTTGAAGGCGGCCATGGGCAAGCTGCAAATTAATGATGCCGCTTTCAGCTACATGGGCGAAAGTTCGGTGGCACTGGGCTTTGGTTTCCGCTGTGGTTTCTTGGGCTTGTTGCACATGGAAATCATTCAAGAACGCCTGCGTCGTGAATTTAACATGGACGTGATTTCCACCTACCCATCCGTTATTTACGAAGTAACCAAGACCGATGGTGAAGAACTGCTGGTCGATAACCCAAGCTTGTTGCCGGAGGCTCAAGAAATTGGTGAAATTCGCGAACCCATCGTGAAGGTCTTCATCATGATTCCTGCCGACTACATCGGTGACATCATGCGCATTGTCATGGAAAAGCGAGGTGAAGTGCTTCATACCGAAACGATTGATGACACCCGCGTCATGCTCACCTGCCGCATCCCCATGGCGGAAATCTTGGTTGACTTCAACGATAAACTTAAGAGCAGCACACGCGGTTACGGCTCCATGGACTATGAGCAAGACGGCTACCAAGCCGCTAAACTCGTCAAGATGGACATGATGATTGCGGGTGAATCGGTTGATGCCTTCTCCATGATTGTGCACACCACCCGTGCCGAAGCGCAGGGTCGTGAACTGGCAACCAAGCTCAAAGGCGTGATACCGAAGCAACTCTTCACCGTGGCGATTCAGGCCTGCATTGGTGGTAAGATTATTGCCCGCGAAAGTATTTCTGCGATGCGTAAGAACGTGACCGCCAAATGTTATGGTGGTGACGTGACCCGTAAGCGCAAGCTGCTGGAGAAGCAGAAGGAAGGTAAGAAGCGCATGAAGGCCATCGGCCGCGTGAACATCCCGCAGGAGGCCTTCATTAACGTGCTCAAGAGCGGCGATTAAGTCGCTTCGCTCCAATGGGGAATTGGGAATGGGGAATTGCAATAGAGCGGGCTTCGCCCGTAGGTAGCAGCAAAGCCGATTTTACCGCCAATTTTAAGCACCGATGCATCAGATGTTTCGGTGCTTGAATTTTTAAGCACTGCACGTGCTTCGCCCCGCTACCCACGGGCGATAGCCCGCTAATTTTTAATTCCCAATTCCCAATTCCCAATTCCCCATTGTAAAGTGCTTCGCACTTTACTTGAGCACTTTGCCAATTTCTTTATTGGCTGCGATAGCGATGGGAATGGTGGAGATGAGGACGCAGATGGCCAGCGAGATGCCGATGAGTTGAATCTCGGGTAAAATTTCTTCCAATTGCAGCAGGTGGCTGCCGTGCTGGGAGAACTGCGTGAGTAAAATCTTTTGCGCCTGCATGAAGGTGATGATGGCGAGCAGGAAGGAGAGCCCCACGAGGATGATATTCTCCATAATGAAGCAGAATACCAGCAGGATAGGGGCGATGCCAAAGCTTTTGAGCAGGGTGTAGATATATTCGTTTTGGCGATATTCCATGCTGGCGAGCGAGGTGAGCAGGATGCCGACGATGCCCGCGATACCTAAGCAGAAGATGGCGCGTGTCTGCCCTTGGTTGCTCAGCAGAACATCCATGTTGCGCAGCAGTTTGATGGCGGAAATGATGAAGGACTGTTTGGATTCCAGCTGGGAGTAGGTGCGCAGGTACTCCTCCAACTTTTGGAGTTTTTCAACCGTCACCTCGCCATCATTGAGTTGAAGGAGGACTTGTAGCCCGCCCTCCTTAACTGGTCTGTTGGTGCTTTGCTCAATCATGCGCGGTGGGATGATCAGGCAGACCCCACGCGTGAGCCTCAAGATGGGGTGCTCTTCTGGCAGGATGCGGACTTGGCAGGTGATGTTTTGTCGATTGACGCTAAGGCTGCGTAGACCAGCTGGAACCTTGGACTCTGCGCTGCAGAAAAGGGTGGGGCCTCCATTGGCTAGTAGGGGGAGAATTTGGGTGGTGCGGTTAAAATCATAGCTAAATACGGGTACCCCACGCAAATCTGGGTCCATGGCGTGGCTGATGGAGCGCAGGACGAGCGAGTCGGCATGCAGCTGCTCCTTGATATCCTTGGCACTCGGGAAGATGGTATCCTTGGCTTGCCCCATGACCATGCTGACGGTGTCGGCACCCTGCTTTTGGATTTGCTCTCGTACCAGCTTGGTGGAGATGACGTAGCTGCCCAAGAAAAAGAGGGCGCAGAGGGTCAAAAAGTAGACGACAAGCACGCGCGCGGTGGGGCTTGCGATGTTTGAGTACCAGCGGTGCAGGGTATCCTTAGCAAGATACAGGATTGTCAAAATCAATGATCTCATGGGCGAGGTCGAAAAGTCGGTTATCGTGGGTACTAATCAGCCAAATTTTGCTGCTGGCTTCCTGCTGGATGCGCTGGCGGATGATGTTGGTGTTGCCTGCATCTAGCCCCGATGTGGGTTCATCGAGCAGGATGATGGGGGAGTCCTTCATCAGGGTGCGGGCGAGGGCGGCACGTTGAGCTTGCCCGCCCGAGAGTCTGTCGGCACGGCGGTGGCGCAGCTCAGCTAAGCCTAAATCTTGAAGCAACGCTTCGGCACGGGGCTTCCATTCTTTGCTGGGCAGCATGGCCATCTCGGCCGAGAGGCGCAGATTGCGCTCCACGCTCAACAGGGGCAGCAGGTTGATGCCTTGGAACATGTAGCTGACCGTTTGGCGTAGGTAGCGGCGGCTACCGACCTTATCTCCTGCGGGGCTGATGATGACGCCATCTTGGGGTCGCAGGTAGCCAGCAATCAGTTTGAGCAAAGTTGTCTTACCCGAGCCTGAAAATCCTTTTAGGATGGTAATGCCCGGCTTGAACTCATAGGAAAAGTCCTTGAGGATGGGCGTGTTGCGCAGGTAGCTGAAGTTGATGTGTTGGCAGTCCAGCTTCATGGCTCTTGACCTTGGGGGATGATGAGGATGTCCTTATCGGCTTCTATCAAGATGTTGTAGTCGGGGTAGATGAGTTTGATGAGCTCCTGCCAATCCTCGACGTTTTCAGCACGTGGGTCGGCGGTGAGCTCGGCTTTGTTGAGGCGTTTGACTTCACTCTTGCTCTGGTAGTAAAGGCGGGCTTGACCCTGTGTGCCGAGCATGGAGAAGGCGGTCTCATGGTCTTCCACGGGGACGCGGAAGAAGTAGACGAGCATGTCGGCCGAGCCATTGCGCTCGACGCGTCGGAATTCGTAGGTGCCTGTCAGTTCTTTACCCGCAGGCAACTTGACTATGACGGAGAATTGCTCCGCAGGTAGTTGGGTCAAGTCGGGTTGCCCGATGCCGATGGTGATGTAGAAGTCCTCATCATCGCAAAGGGTGGCAAATTGTTGGACGGGGGAGCATTCAAAGGGGACGCTGGTGTCATCGGGCAAGACGATATGGTATTGGATGCGTCCCTTGAAGGGCATGCGTAGGATGCTTTTCTTTTCCTTTTCCTCAAAGTCCTTGCGCAGGGTGCGTTCGGAGCGTTCGAGCTCCTTTTTTGCGAGATCGATGCGCATATCGAGGTCTTCGAGGGCTTGTTCCGGTGGTAAGTCGTCCGACTTGTAGACGCTCGCTTCAAATTCGCGCTCTTTTTTGGTGAGGCTTAAATAGAAGTTGAGTTCGCGCTTTTTCTTTTCCAAATCGCGCAGGGCATCGGTTCGGGTGACGCGGTCGCGCAGTACTTTCATCTCTAACTCTTCCTTGGCTTCCGCAATTTTATCGGCGTTCAGTCGCGCGATGACGGCATCCTTTTCACAAGCGCCTTCTGCCGCGAGTTCAGAGATGATGCTGCGTTCGGGGATGGTGAGCAACTCCACCTGTTTGGGGACGACTTTAGAGGGGAATTGCCCAATGAATACGGGCTCATTAGCCCCTAGGCAGATGGGGCAGAGCAGGGTAAGGATGGAGGCGAAGAATCGCATGATGATGATAAGGTGAATGGGAAAGCTAGGTAAGTTTGTCTCAATAGCTCAAGGCTCAGGCATTTCTTACCTTGCTAAGGTATCATGTTGCTTTGTTGGAAGTCAAGAATATTTAAGGGCATGGTTCATCTAGAGCTTTTCTGCCTCGATACGTAGTGCCCGAGCTGGCCATGGGCTAGCTCGGGCATCGCGCTTGTCGGTGTTCTATTGTTCTATTACTTATTGGGCAGGGGTGCAGGCGGGTGTGGTGTCACCCTTGCAGCAATCCTTGGCCATCTTAGCGTACTTCTTGGCTTGCTCGGGGTCCTTGTCGCAGCCAGTGCCTGTGGCACACATATGCGCAAGAGCTTGGCAGGCAGCTGCATGACCAGCTTGGGCGGCCTTTTCAAGACCAGGTTTAGCGCTAGCATACATTTGGGCAGCCTTCTCTTTATCTTGCGGAACTTGATTGCCTGTATCGGTCAAGTAAGCCAAGGTGTATTGGGCAATGGGGTCGCCATTAGCCGCTTCAATCGTGACCGTTTCGAGATTGAGCCATTCTTGACCAAAGCTTTGCACTTTTCCATCAGGGCTCATGGTGGGGCAGCATGATTGGTCTGGTGTGCAGCAAGTTGCTGGGCACTTGCTGTCGCTAGGACTTGTTGTTGGGGTGGTGGTATCCGCTACTGCGAAGGCTTGCATGCCCAGCAAAGCGATAGTTGCCATGAATGTTGTGGTTTTCATGCCACTAATGTGCATCTACCCGCAAAATATTGCAAACTAACAAGCTAACGACTAGACAGAATGACATCAGGAAGACGTTAGGATGAAAAAAAATTGAAAAATAAGCAAAAAAAGCAAAAATAAGATTGACGTGTGTGCTGGAAGTGAGTATAATCAGCCCGCTTCAATGTCCTCACAGAGGAACAGCCGGAGTCATAAGCGCTTCTGTAGCTCAGGGGTAGAGCGCATCCTTGGTAAGGATGAGGTCGCGGGTTCAATTCCCGCCAGAAGCTTATACGACTCTGCAAGAATAAGCAGCCCAAACAATAGAAATAAGAAAATGGCCAAAGAATCATTCCAGCGCACCAAGCCACACGTAAACGTGGGCACTATCGGTCACGTTGACCACGGCAAAACTTCCCTCACTGCTGCAATTACTAAGGTTCTTGCAGAGCAAGGTAAGGCTGAATACAAAGCATACGATCAAATTGACGGTGCTCCAGAAGAACGCGAACGCGGTATTACAATTTCCACAGCTCACGTTGAATACGAAACAGACAATCGTCACTACGCTCACGTTGACTGCCCAGGTCACGCCGACTACGTTAAGAACATGATCACTGGTGCTGCTCAAATGGACGGTGCTATCCTCGTATGCTCCGCTGCTGACGGCCCAATGCCTCAAACACGTGAACACATCCTTCTTGCTCGCCAGGTTGGTGTTCCTTACGTTGTTGTTTACATGAACAAGATGGACCTTGCTGATCCAGAACTCGCCGAACTCGTCGAAATGGAAATCCGCGAACTTCTTGATTCCTACGAATTCCCTGGTGATGACACACCAATCGTTAAGGGTTCCGCAGTGCAAGCTCTCAATGATGATCCTGCAGCTGTTCAATCCATCCTTGACCTCATGGCTGAAGTTGATAGCTACATCCCAACTCCAGATCGCCCAGTTGATATGCCATTCCTCATGCCAGTTGAAGACGTGTTCTCCATCTCCGGCCGTGGTACAGTTGCAACAGGTCGTATCGAACGTGGTGTTATCAACAAGATGGACGAAGTTGAAATCGTCGGTATCCGCGACACCGTTAAGACTTCCGTTACTGACATCGAAATGTTCCGCAAGTTGCTTGATTCCGCTAACGCTGGTGAAAACGTAGGTGTTCTCCTCCGCGGTATCAAGAAGGAAGACATCGTTCGTGGCCAAGTTATCGCTAAGCCAGGTTCCGTTAAGCCTCACACAAAGTTCTCCGCAGCAGTATACGTACTCAGCAAGGACGAAGGTGGTCGTCACACACCATTCTTCAACAACTACCGCCCTCAGTTCTACTTCCGTACGACAGACGTAACAGGTTCCGTTACTCTTCCAGAAGGTACTGAAATGGTCATGCCTGGTGATAACGTCACAATCGACGTTGAACTCATCACTCCAGTTGCTATGGAAGAAGGTATGCGCTTCGCTATCCGCGAAGGTGGCCGCACCGTTGGTGCTGGTAAAGTTGCTTCCATCGTGGAATAAGACTTTCCTTAAGTCAAGGTTGTCCTCCTAAACGAAGATGACCTTTGGTTAAAGGAGGCACCTGCCTCAAATCAGGTGCCTCCATTCTCCAAGAAAAAACAGAAAATAGAGTAGGTTCTATAGGGTAATAGCTCAGTTGGTAGAGCAGCGGTCTCCAAAACCGCGTGTCGGGAGTTCGAGTCTCTCTTACCCTGCCAACCTTCTCTTTTTTTATCTCTCACCACTTCCCTCAAGCCAATACGTCGCTATGTTCCGAAAAATGTCCCAATATATCTCCAGCGTCAAAGCTGAGCTTAAGAAATGCTCCTGGCCCTGGGAAAATGACCCTAAGATTAAGGGATTCAAGAAGTATCGTGAGCTTTCGGGCTCTACTCTTGTTGTATTGATTGCCATGATTTTGCTTGGCGCCTACGTAGCATTCTTTGATTTGATTCTCTCCACCTTCTTTACGTGGACCATCACTCAGCTTTCCTGATTGCTGAACTTTCCCTTTTTCCCCCTCTCTTTCGTTAACGAACGAACCCCCTCTGATTAGTTTATGTCACGCCCATACGAACAAAAGAACAGTGCTGTCCGCGCCACACCAGCGGGCAAAGATCAATGGTATGCCTTGCACGTTCTGTCCAACAAAGAGCGTCGTTCAATCGAAAATCTCACCCGTCTCTTTAAGGAAGACGAAGAAGTAGGAGCCCTGCTTCAAAGCCCCCCCCTTGTCCCTACGGAAAAGATTGAAGACGTACGCAATGGTAAGAAGTACATCGTAGAACGCAAGCTCTACCCTGGTTACATCTACCTCAACTACGAACTCCGTCGCCCCGATGGTACGCTCAACAACGACGCTTGGTACAAGATTCAAGCAGTTGATGGTATCATCAGCTTTGCTTGCGGTCGCAGCAAGGAGCCCCTCCCCATGTCCGCCAAGGATGTTGCCGAGCTCATGGCTGAAATCGAACGCCGCAGCGGCATCGCACGCCCACGCATCGCCTTCAACGTTCAAGATGAAGTAATGGTGCTTGAAGGTGCCTTCCAAGGGCAACGTGGTATCATTGAAGAAGTGGACGCAGAACGCGGTAAACTTCGCGTTGGTGTCTCCATCTTCGGTCGCTCCACACCGGTGGACCTCGACTACGCCCAAGTTCAACTCGTCCCCGAAGACGAGCGCGGTCAAGAAGAACTTTAATCCCTTTCACCCTTTCCTAAGCGAAAAAAATCCCGCTGTAAGGGTTGCCCTAATGGCAAACTGAACAGCATAACACACAATAAAACCATGGCAAAAGAAGTAGTTAAAGTAATTAAACTGCAAATCCAGGCTGGTGCAGCGAATCCATCGCCCCCAGTCGGTCCCGCACTCGGTCAAGCCGGTGTTAACATCATGGGTTTCTGCAAGGAGTTCAACGCTAAGACGCAAAAGCAAGCTGGCGACGTACTTCCTGTTGTGATCACAGTCTACAAGGATAAGTCCTTTGACTTCATCACCAAGCAGCCACCTGCATCAAACCTTATTAAGAAGGTTGCCAAGCTCAAGTCTGGTTCCTCCGAACCAAACAAGAACAAGGTCGCTAAGATTACTAAGGAACAACTGATGGAAGTTGTTAGCATCAAGATGCCCGACCTCAATACAACAGATCCTGAAGCAGCAGCCCGCATCATCGCTGGTCAAGCTCGTCAAATGGGTGTTGAAATTGAAGGGATGTAATCCGGATTTGCCTTTAAAAAGTAAACTCGCAAATCTCCTTCCGCAGGAGGGAAAAAATTAAAACCCGAACGAACTGCAAAATATATGTCTACAAAACGCTCTAAGCGCTACGTTGAAGCAGCCAAGCTTGTCCCAGCTGACAAGAACTTCGCTGTTGCAGAGGCAGTGGAACTCATGAAGAGCTTCCCCGCCCCTAAGTTTGACCCAACGGTCACTGTATCCTTCCACCTCACCGTGGATCCTCGTAAGTCTGACCAAATGGTCCGTGGCTCCGTTTCGTTGCCACACGGTACTGGTAAGAACGTACGTGTAATCGTCTTTGCTAAGGGTGAAGCAGCTGCCGCTGCTGTCGCCGCTGGTGCAGAGAAAGTTGGTCTTGAGGACCTCATCAAGGAAATTCAAGGTGGTTTCCTCGACTTCGACAGCGCAATCGCAACTCCAGACGCCATGGCTGAAGTACGTAAGATTGCCCGTGTACTCGGACCTCGTGGCCTCATGCCAAACCCCAAGACTGGTACAGTAACTGACGACACAGCTAAGGCTGTAGCAGAAGTGAAGGCAGGTCGTGTTGACTACAAGGTTGACCGCAACGCTAACATTTCCGCTGCCGTTGGCAAGCTTTCCTTCGACAGCGACAAGTTGATTGAAAATGCGCAAGCATTCATCTCCTCCGTTGTTAAGGCACGCCCAGCCGCTGCTAAGGGTGCCTACATCTCTGGTGCAACAATCGCTTGCTCCATGAACCCAGGTCTCCCACTCGCCCAAACGGAACTCACTAAGTAAATCCTAGATAGAACACCAATATGAATTCCGATAAGAAAATCATCATCGACGACCTCTTGGGTAAGGTAAACGCCTCCCCATTCTTGCTCGTTATCGATTACACCGCTATCACCGTTCCTGAATTCACGGTTCTCCGTGAAGAGCTCTCCGCAGCTGGTGCCAAGTGCATCGTTGCTAAGAACACATTCATGGTGAAGGCTCTCGCAGAAGCTGGTCTTCCAGACATCTCCGAAAAGCTCACAGGTCAAGCCGCCTATGTCATGGGCGAATCCGACGTCTGCGGTGCAGCTAAGGCCATCAACGCCTTTGCTAAGAAGTCCAAGAAGGCTGCTTACAAGGCAGGTATCCTTGACGGTGCAGAAATCACGGTTGAAACCATGACTGCCCTCGGTAACCTTCCTGCTCGTGAAATCCTCCTTGGTCAATTGCTTGGTACCATCAACGCTGCAGGTTCCGCACTTGCACGTGTTATCAACGCAATGGTCGAGAAAGAAGGCGGTGCACCAGCTGACGAAGCTGCACCTGAAGAAACTGCTGCTCCAGAGGCAGCTGCTGAATAAACAACTTGAACTGATGGGGAATCGCCACGTCGCGTAGCGATTTCCCTGAAACAATAATCGGCTCTCTGTCGGTCCTCCGGCCGGTGAGAACTGAAATGGGTAGGAAGCCCCTACCTGCGACAAGAACCAATTAAAATACATAGAAAAAATACAATGGCTGATCTCAATACAATCGCTGAAGAACTTGGCAAGCTTACAATCATCGAAGCTGCTGAACTCGTAAAAATGCTCGAAGAAAAGTGGGGTGTTTCCGCTGCTGCTCCTGTAGCTGCTGCTGGTGCAGCTGCTCCTGCTGAAGCTGCTGAAGAAAAGACTTCCTTCGACGTCGAACTCACTGATGCTGGTGCATCCAAAATCAACGTTATTAAGGCTGTTCGCGGCGTTAAGGCTGGTCTCGGTCTTGCTGACGCTAAGAAGCTCGTTGAAAGCGCTCCAACAATCCTTCTCGAAGGTGTTTCCAAGGAAGAAGCCGACAAGGCCAAAGCCGACATGGAAGCTGCTGGTGCAAAAATCACCATCAAGTAAGTTTACTTACTTTTTCGCTTTTGCAGGAGGGGGTATTGCCCCCTCCTGCTTGCGCGTCTAGTGAAATGAGAAATATTCGTGCTCATTCATCAGGACGCCCTTAATCATTAAGGCTTTACGGTTTAGTCTTAATTTTATTTCAAAACTCTCTCTTCATCGCTACTAAGTTCGACCTGGGATGACCCATCTCGCCACTCCAGGTCGGTTTTAATGGCATAAAATCGAGCCCGTATCCAGCAGCGGATACAACCCAAACCACATTCCGCCAACACATGTCTAAGCCCAAGCAAGAACGTATTAGTTTCGGCAAAATTAGAGAGGTCGTCGCACCCCCTAATTTGATTGAGATCCAGACCAAATCTTACGAAGAATTCCTTCAGCGTTTCCAAGACGCTGACAAACGCCTTAAGATTGGTCTTCAGGCTGTCCTTTCCGAGTACTTCCCCATAGAAAGTTACGATGGACAAATCAAACTTGAGTATGACTCTTACGCGATTTCACCACCAAAGACTTCTGACTTCGCCGCCATTCGCGCGGGCGAAACTTACAGCTCCTCCCTCTACGTTAAGTTCCGCCTGACTTGCGGTGACTACTCCGTAGACGAAGACGTTTACATGGGTGAAATCCCCATGATTACCGACCGTGGTACCTTTGTTGTCAACGGTGCCGAACGCGTTATTGTTGCTCAGCTTCACCGCTCCCCCGGTATCTGCTTTGAAAAGACTCGTCACACCAATGGTAAGGATATCTTCTCCTTCCGCATTATCCCTGACCGCGGTTCTTGGCTCGAAGTCCAATTCGACACCAACGACTTGATGTACGTCTTCCTCGACCGTCGTCGTCGTCGTCGTAAGTTCTTGGCAACAACCTTCCTTCGTTACCTTGGCTACGAAACAGATCGCCAAATCGTCGAACAATTCTTCACCATCCAAAAGCTCAACGTCAGCGACTTGACTGGCGACGAACTTGAATACTTGCTTCCATTCGAAGACATCAAGCATGGTGATGATGGCGAACGCAAGGGCATTGTTATCTCCAAGGCCTACGAACCATTCAGCTTGGCTACCATCAAGAAGATGGAAGAACTTGGCATCAACGAAGTTGAAGTCATCGACCAACGCGAAGAAGAAACGCTCATCAAGACCCTCAAGAAGGACTTGGCTCACAACCGTGAAACGGCACTCAAGGAAATCTTCCGCAAGTTCCGCCCCGGTGACCCATCCTCCGTCCAACAGGCAGCAGCTGCACTCGACCGCCTCTTCAAGGAAGAGAAGAAGTACGACCTCACCCGCGTGGGTCGCTACAAGCTCAACCAAAAGCTCGGTCTTGACGTGCCAGAGGACGTGCGCCTCATCCAACCCATCGACTTCCTTTGCGCTGTCAAGAGCTTGCTTAAGCTCAAGAATGGTGAAGGCCAAGTTGACGACATTGACCACCTTGGCAACCGCCGCGTGCGTGCCGTTGGTGAATTGATTGCCAATCAATGCCGTGTAGGTCTTGCCCGCACCGAGCGCCTTGTCAAGGAACGCATGACCCTTTGCGACACCACTCGCAACGACATCACACCTAGCAAGCTCATCAATCCTAAGGCTTTGAGCACCGTTGTGCGCGACTTCTTTGGTCGTAGCCAGCTCTCCCAGTTCATGGACCAAATTAACCCCTTGGCCGAACTGACTCACAAGCGCCGTCTTTCCGCACTCGGACCTGGTGGTCTGAACCGCGACCGTGCAGGCTTCGAAGTTCGAGACGTTCACCGTTCCCACTACGGTCGTATCTGCCCAATTGAAACCCCTGAAGGTCCAAACATTGGTCTGATCAACTCCCTGTGTACCTATGCACGCATCGACGATTACGGTTTCATCGAAACCCCATTCCGTCGCGTCAAGCACATTGAGAAGAAGAACAAGAAGGGTGAAGTCGAAAGCACAGAAATCGTCATCACCAACGAAGTTGAATACCTCACCGCTGACAAGGAAGAATACCACCTCATCGCCCAAGCGAACAACGAAATTGACAACGACAACGGTTCGGGTCACTTCGTCAACGCTCGCGTCACCGCACGTGAACTCGGTGAGTTCGTCGAAGTGGACCCTGCTAAGGTTGAGTACATGGACGTTTCGCCCAAGCAAATTATTTCCATTGCTGCGGGTCTCATTCCATTCCTTGAGCATGATGATGCTAACCGCGCGCTCATGGGTGCTAACATGCAACGCCAATCCGTGCCACTTATGGTCAACCAATCACCACTCGTTGGTACTGGTATTGAAGCCAAGTGCGCCAGCGATTCGCACGCTGTCATCGTTGCCCAAACACCTGGTATCGTTGCTTCCGCAACGGCTGAATTCATCGTCACCACCCCAACAGGTGAATTGCCCGTCTCTCCTCAACGCTGGTTGAGCGACCCAGAGTGCGTGCAAACTGACATTGAACAAGGCATCCACGTCTACCAACTCCGCAAGTTCATGCGCTCTAACGCATCGACCTGCATCAACCAAAAGCCAATCGTCAGCATTGGTGATGTCATCAAGCCTGGTGACGTACTCGCCGACGGTCCATGTACCGATGGTGGTGAACTCGCCCTCGGACGCAACGTCCTCGTTGCTTACATGTCTTGGTACGGTTATAACTTCGAAGATGCTATCATTATCTCCGAACGCCTTGTCCAAGAAGACGCCTACACCTCCATTCACATTGATGAATTTGAAGAAAAGGCTCGCGACACCAAGTTGGGACCAGAAGAAATCACACGTGACATTCCTAATGTCGGTGATGAAGCCCTCAAGAACCTCGGTAGCGACGGTGTCATCCGCATCGGTGCTGAAGTCAAGCCTGGCGACATCCTCGTTGGTAAGATTACGCCTAAGAGCGAAACCGAACTCGCCCCAGAAGAACGCCTGCTGCGAGCTATCTTCGGTGAGAAGGCCGCTGATGTCAAGGACACCTCCATGCGCGTTCCCCCCGGAACAACTGGTGTGGTCATGGACGTTCGCGTCGTACGCTCCACCGCCATTGGAGTCACACCAGTGGACATGGAAAAGGAAAGCCAAAAGGAACGCAAGAAGGTCGATGCCCAATACGAAAAGCAAAAGGACGTCCTCATCGAGCAGCTCACAAGCCGCCTCGCTGACCGCTTGCTCGGTGAAAAGATTCCTCTTGAAATCACCCGCATTGGCACCAACGAAGTCATCATCCCTGCAAACCGCAAGATCACCAAGACCCTCCTTCGCAAGTTGGCCATGCACCATGACCAAATCGAAATGGATCAAAGCCCAGTGAAGATTCAAATCTTTGAAATCATCAGCGGCTACGAAGCTCGCTTCAACGAACTTGATGATGAGCGTGATCGCAAGCTCGACCTCATCGAAGCTGGCAGCGAAATGGAACCTGGTGTCGTCACCGAAGTTAAAGTCTACATCGCCACCAAGCGCAAGCTCGGTGTTGGTGATAAGATGGCTGGTCGTCACGGTAACAAGGGTGTTTGCTCCCGCGTTCTCCCAATCGAAGACATGCCTTACCTCGAAGACGGTACACCCGTTGACATCATCCTTAACCCACTGGGCGTGCCCTCCCGCATGAATGTAGGTCAGGTGTTGGAAGCTCACTTGGGCGTTGCTGCTAAGGCACTCAACTTCAAGGTTGCCACCCCAGTATTCGACGGTATCGACGAAGACAAGATTTGGAACTACATGTCCGAAGCGAAGAAGGTTGACGGCTTCACCTGGATTGGTGATGGCAAGGACGGCAGTGTCGCAGGTAAGAGCCGCTTGATTGACGGTCTTACAGGTGAATACTTCCACTACCCAGTCGTGGTAGGTTACACCTACATGCTTAAACTGAATCACTTGGTTGCCGACAAGGTGCACGCCCGTGCTGTTGGTACCTACTCCTTGGTCACGCAACAACCGCTGGGTGGTAAAGCCCAACACGGTGGTCAGCGCTTCGGGGAAATGGAAGTTTGGGCTATGGAAGCTTACGGTGCTGCTTACACGCTGCAAGAATTGCTCACCGTTAAGTCCGACGACGTACAAGGTCGTACCCGAATTTATGAAAACGTTGTTAAGGGGGATAACTCCTTGGATGCTGGCACCCCAGAATCCTTCAACGTCCTTATCAAGGAAATGCAAGCTCTCTGCTTGAACGTTCAACCAGTTGAAAAGGGTGAACGCGAAATCAAGACGACAGAAGACTTCTTCGACCTCCTCGCCTCGGGCGCAGAATTGGAAGAAGACGAACTCAGCCTCCTTGAAGAAGATAACAATGACGATGACTTCATCACCAACTCTCGCACCGACGAAGTTGAAGACGAAGAAACCGAGATGTAAACCTAAGCAGCTACCCTGCTGCCATGTAGTGGGGTAGCAAACCAACCAACAAATTTACAACAAACATATGTCTTACATCGACCTTAACAACGAGAAGCCTAAAAACTTCGATCAGGTTTGCATCACCGTCGCCAGCCCTGAGGATATCAAGCGCTGGTCCAGTGGTGAAGTAAAGAACCCTGAAACAATCAACTACCGTACCTTCAAGCCAGAGAAGGGTGGTCTTTTCTGCGAACGCATCTTTGGACCTACCCGCGACATGGAATGCTCCTGCGGCCGCTACAAGCGCGCTAAGAACAAGGGCATGATCTGTGACCGCTGCGGTGTGGAAGTCACTAGCTCCCGCGTCCGTCGCGAACGCATGGGTCATATCGACCTCGCTGTGCCAGTCACCCACATCTGGTTCTACAAGTGCATGCCCAGCCGCATCGGCCTCATGCTCGACTTGACCGCTCGTGACCTCGAACGCGTCATCTATTATGAAGATTACATCGTCACCGATCCTATGCTTGTCACAGGTATCGAACGCGGTATGATTTTGACCGAGAAGGACTACGAAGACCTCGTTGACATCCACGGCATCAACGCCCCAGAAGTCGGCATGGGTGCTGAAGCACTGCAAAAGTTGCTCGCAACCATCGACATGGATGCCCTCATCGACCAACTTCGTCAGGACATCGACAAGACCAACTCCAAGCAAAACAAGCGCAAGATTGCCAAGCGTTTGCAACTCGCCCAAGGCTTCCGCGAAAGCGACACCAAGCCTGAGTGGATGGTTCTTGACACCCTGCCAGTCATCCCCCCAGATTTGCGCCCCCTCGTACCACTCCCTGGTGGTCGATTTGCCACATCTGACTTGAATGACCTCTACCGTCGCGTCATCAACCGCAACAACCGCTTGAAGGAACTCTCGGCATTGCAAACGCCAGAAGTCATTAAGCGTAACGAAAAGCGCATGCTGCAAGAAG
>JAWXTZ010000047.1:0-16130 GCA_044433085.1 Akkermansia sp. | reverse complement strand
TCCCTTACCCTTGGAAGTACCGATGACATCTACCCAAGCACCTTCGACGAAGAGGTCGAGGCCAGGGTGAGAAGCACCAGCTTCTGGGAGTTCGGAGGCGTCCAAGCGGAACTCCTTGAGGAGCTTAGCTGGGGCGACACCGAGCTTCTTGTAGTGACCGGCAACAGGCTTGCTGAGGCGGCTTTCCTTTTGGGTACCAAAGGCGACTTGCACTGCGCAGTAGCCATCGTTTTCCATGGTCTTGATTTGACCAAATGTGTTGTCTGCAACGTCAACGACGGTTACAGGCACCATTGCTCCTGTCTCAGCGTTGAAAACGCGAGTCATGCCAATCTTTTTACCAATTAATCCTAAAGACATATGATGTAAACTTGATTTGTGTTTTAATGATATAGTCGGGGACTACTTAGATTTTAATCGTGATGTCCACACCAGCAGGGAGGTTGAGCTTCTTGAGCTCTTCAACCGTGCGGGATGTTGGCTCGATGATGTCGAGCAAACGCTTGTGGGTACGGATTTCAAATTGATCGGCGGATTTCTTATTAACATGGACCGAGCGGTTCACAGAGAACTTCTCGATTCGAGTCGGCAAAGGAATCGGACCGGCTACTTTTGCACCTGTACGCTTTGCTGTTTCGACGATTTCCGAAGCGGAACGGTCGATAGCGCGGCTATCAAATGCACGGAGGCGGATGCGAATTTTTGGGCTTTGCATGAACGTGCGGTATGTTTAGGTTATTATTATTGTTGTTTATTTACCACCGCGTTCCTTCACAATGAGGGTAACGAGGTTGGTGGGAACTTGTTCGAAGTGAGATGGCTCCATAGAGTAGGAGGCAAGACCCTTGGAAAGTGTACGGATGTCGGTAGAGTAACCGAACATTTCTGCGAGTGGCACGGAAGCGGTCAAGATGCAGTCTGCACCCTTGTGTTCCATGTTGTTAACGGCAGCACGACGACGGTTAAGGTCACCCATGATATCGCCTTGGTTTTCAGCAGGGGTGGATACTTCCACAGCCATGATTGGTTCAAGGAGAACGGGAGCGCACTTAGCGAAAGCGTTCTTCATGGCGAAAATAGCAGCCATCTTGAAAGCGTTTTCGTTGGAGTCAACTTCGTGGTAGGAACCGTCGATAACGTCAACTTCGACGTCTTCTACTGGGTAACCAGCAACGGCACCAGAGTTCATTGCTTCGGCAAGACCAGCGTTGACAGCGTTCATGTATTCACGAGGAATGGAACCACCGACAATCTTGTTGGCAATCTTGAGACCGGAAGCACGCTCACCAGGGCGCATAGCGATAACAACGTGACCGTATTGACCACGACCACCGGATTGCTTGACCAACTTACCGTCGACGCGATCAGCGGACTTGGTGATGGTTTCGCGGTAGGCGATTTGTGGCTTACCAGTGTTGGCTTCTACCTTGAATTCACGACGGAGACGGTCAACGATGATGTCGAGGTGAAGTTCACCCATACCAGCGATGATGGTTTGGCCTGTTTCTTCGTCTGTGCTCACGCGGAATGTTGGGTCTTCTGCGGAGAGGCGTTGAAGGGCGTTGGACATCTTTTCTTGGTCACCCTTAGTCAATGGCTCAACAGCCATGGAGATAACGGTGTCAGGGAATGTTGGAGGTTCAAGTGTGTAATCGTAGTCGTCAGCAGCCAAGGTATCACCTGTGGTAGCATTCTTAAGACCAACGATAGCAGCGATGTCACCAGAGTAAACAGCGTCAACGTCAGTGTGAACGTTAGCTTGGATTTGGAGGAGACGGCCTACACGTTCGCGCTTACGGGTACGTGGGTTGTAGACGGTGTCACCCTTGCGAATTACACCTGTGTAAACACGGATGAAGACGAGGGAACCAACGAACTTGTCAGCCCAGAGCTTGAATGCGAGGGCAACTGGCTTGTCTTCGTCAGAAGGGGAGATTGGTTGAACTTCGAAGGTTTCGTAGCCGTTTTCGTCAAGACCATTGGAGATTGTGCTTGTAACTTCAGCTTGCTTAGCTTCGAGTGGGGATGGGAGATAATCGACAACAGCGTCGAGAAGAGCTTGAACACCCTTGTTCTTGAAAGCGGAACCACCAGCAACTGGGATGAAGGTGTTAGCGATGCAAGAGCGACGGATAGCGGCCTTGAGCGTAGGAGCATCGATTTCTTCTTCCATGAGGTAGAGTTCAGCGAGTTCATCGTCAACGTCAGCAACACGGCTCTTGAGCTCTTCGAGAGCTTCTTCAGCTTGGTCCTTAAGTTCTGCAGGGAGGTCTACGATTTCGTAGGTGGAGCCCAGACGGTCGGAGTCAGAGTACATGATTGCCTTTTGGCAAACAACGTCGATTTGACCGCAGAGTGCGTCTTCGGCACCGATTGGGATAAGAACGGCAGCTGCGTTAGCACCGAGCTTTGTTTGGATGTCAGAAAGAACGTTAGCGAAGTTGGCACCTGTGCGGTCCATCTTGTTAACGAAGCACATACGAGGTACTTGGTACTTCGTGGACTGACGCCATACAGTTTGAGTTTGTGGTTGAACACCAGCAACACCGCAGAAGACGATGATAGCACCGTCGAGCACGCGGAGGGAACGTTCTACTTCAGCAGTGAAGTCAACGTGACCTGGGGTGTCAATAACGTTGAGCTGAAAGTTTTCGTTTTCGAAAAGCTTGGTAACACCGTCTGTCTTCAATTGCTTCCAGTTGGTGGTTACGGCGGCGGAGGTAATGGTAATACCGCGTTCCTGTTCCTGCTCCATCCAGTCAGTTGTGGCTGCACCGTCATGAACTTCACCAATCTTGTGAATCATGCCTGTGTAGAAGAGGATACGCTCGGAAAGCGTGGTTTTGCCACCGTCAATGTGAGCGGCGATACCGAAGTTACGGTAGCGCTCAAGAGGGGCTTTACGATTTGGGCTGCTTACATTTGCCATAATAGTATAAGGTTTTGTTAAGAGTTTTAGCGAAAACTTCCAGCTACTGCGTTATTTACCAGCGGAAGTGTGCGAAGGCACGGTTAGCTTGAGCCATCTTGTGAACGTCGTCGCGCTTGCGGACGGCGGCACCTTGGTTGGCAGCAGCTTCCTTGATTTCGTTAGCGAGAGCCTTGGCCATTGGCACACCCTTGCGCTTACGAGCGAAGTTAATGATCCAGCGCATGGAAAGAGCTTCGGAACGGTCAGCAGCAACCTCAAGAGGAACTTGATATGTTGCACCACCTACACGACGGCTTTTAACCTCCACACGTGGCTTAGAGTTTTCGATGGCACGAGTCAGAACTTCAAGAGGACCAACAGTGTCTGTGCCTTCATTTGCAAGGTCAATAGCCTTGTATACGATGCGTTCTGCGAGGGAACGCTTGCCATCAAGCATTACTTTACCGATGAGCTTACCGACAAGAACGGAATCGTAACGTGAGTCACGACGTTCAACTTTTTTGTAGACGCGTTTACGACGAGCCATAATATTTTATTCTATAAAAGGTTATTTAGCTGCTTTAGGACGCTTTGCGCCATACTTTGAACGACCACGACGACGCTTATCAACGCCAAGGCAGTCAAGAGCACCACGAACGATGTGGTAACGAACACCTGGTAAATCCTTTACACGACCACCACGAACAAGCACGATGCTGTGTTCTTGAAGGTTGTGACCTTCACCACCGATGTAGGCGATGACTTCTTCACCGTTGGTAAGGCGAACCTTAGCAACTTTACGAAGAGCGGAGTTAGGCTTCTTTGGCGTACGGGTCATGACTTGAAGGCAGACTCCGCGACGCTGAGGGCAGCTATGAAGAGCGCGAGACTTCGACTTCTCTTCTGGTACGGTACGTCCCTTGCGGACGAGCTGGTTAATGGTCGGCATAATGCTTGTTTATTGTTAACGAACTACTTGCGATACAAATCGATTTCACCCACTCGGGTTACTTTCGCTCGTTTATGCAGCGGCAGTGTCGGTAATTATTTCACTCAGCCGTGCATCATTACACGGTTAAGGGGCGGATATTATACCTCATTTTTCCCAGAACGCAAGCCTTTTTCAGCTATTTTTCAACTTTTTATACACTTTTTTTATTTATCTAAAAATCCATCAAATTTCTACCCCATTTCAAACGATTTCGTAACCGCATCCTACAAAAAAAATCTTAAATCATGACACAAAAGTCTATCTTTAGGGGACCTTTCAAAATTAGCAGCCCCATGCTTTAGATGGCTGCTTGAGGCTAGGTACCTTATTTCAAGCTTGATTCTTCAGCCCCCGACTGCTAAAATAGCATTCAAATCTGACCATGATAGCATTAAAAAATAAGCTAGGTATTGAAAATCCTATTGAACTGGCCAAGCAGGAGGAAAAAATCAGCAAAACCAAGGCTAAGGAAATCTACGAGCAAGGGCTCCTCGATACTTGGTCAGTTGGTAATCTTGAATGCTTACAGAACATCCATGCCTACCTTTTTGGCGAAATTTATTCTTTCGCTGGTAAAATCAGAACAGTGAATATATCCAAGGGTACATTCCGCTTCGCCTCCGTCATGTACCTTGAGCCATCCCTCAAGCACATTGACGCGATGCCTCAATCCACCTTTGATGAGATTGCAGAAAAATACGTCGAGATGAATGTTGCCCACCCATTTTGCGAAGGCAACGGACGCAGTACAAGAATTTGGTTAGATTCAATTTTTAAACGAGAATTAGGAATGGTCGTTGACTGGAGCAAGGTTGATAAAGACGATTACCTCATGGCCATGGAGCGCAGCCCTGTCAAAGACATCGAAATCAAGCACATCCTCAAACAAGCGTTGACGGAGAGAATTCACGATAGAGACATCTACATGAAAGGCATCGACCACAGCTATTTCTACGAAGGTTATACGGAATACAAAACAGAGGAACTTTAAACGCCCCTGCAAGATTCATCAAAAAAAACCCCGTTGAACATATCTTCAACGGGGCTTGTTTTAAGCATTTTCTTATCGGGGAAAACTTCTCACTTTATTTACTGACCGATGCACCAGCCTTCTGCTTGTGCTCTTTCCCTTACCTTGACTGGATGCTGCGGCACCTCGCTCTTTTTTACCGAGGGAACCATCGTTATTTTTGTCAAAGTTGTTGACGACTTTTCCGTGGTGCGTCTTTGCGGCGGTGGCTTCTTTTTTGCCTACACTGCCATCATTATTTTTATCAAACCGTTCAGCAGTGGCTGCTTTTAATTTAGCTTGGCGAAGTTCGGCAAGCTTGCTACCATCTTGCGCCCAACAACATGGAGCAAGGGCAAGGAGGATGAGGAGGGGGAGTGTTTTCTTGTTCATCATCGGATTCTTTCTTTAGTTGTTATTTACCTTATTTGCGCGCACTTTGCGCAGAATCTTGCGTTCGCCTTTATCCAGAGTGCCGTTGTCGTTCTTATCAAAACGGTCCACGACATTGTCGCGATGATTCGCAGCAACCTTGCGTTCACGTTTATTTAAGGTACCGTCATCATTCTTATCAAAACGTTCGACGACTGCCGATTTCACATTTGGGTTAGCCTTGGATGATTTGGCGACGCTAAGCTCGGCCATGGCAGGGGCAAGGCTAAGGACTAATACGAATAGGATTAATTTTTTCATAGTTCTCATTTTGTTGGGGTTAGTTTTGCTTGTTGTTACGCCTTTCGCTCATGAGCTCCTTGCGCTCCTCCTTATCAATTTTTCCATCGCCATTGGTATCATACTTTTGGAGGCGTTGTTCGTGGGCAGCCTTAGCTTTGGCACGCTCATCTTCGTTAAGCTTACCATCACTATCGGCATCAAACTTGTCCAAGATGCGCTTGCGCAGCATCTCTTTGGTGATGCCCTGCTTTTTGCCGGCACCATTCTTACCTTTAGCACCACCAAAGCCGTTCTTACCTTGCGCACCACCAGCTTGTCCACCAGAACGGTTTTCACGAGCTGATTTTGCTTGGGAACGCTCATCATCGCTCAGCTCACCATCGCCATCCGTATCAAATTTTTCGAGCATCTTGGCTTTCATATTTTGGCGCATCTCTGGATTTCTTTGGCCGTTTTGAGCGCGGGAGGGTCTATCGTTGTCCGTTTGAGCCAAACTCATTGGGGCAAGGATAAGGGCGAGGATTAACAGGGGCTTTTTCATGGTATTTATTTTTCCTGGGGTTAAGTTATGCCCCAAAGGCGGGGCTCAGTTGCAATATAATTGATTTTTGAATAAAAAAAAAGTTCTAAGTGATGAATGTCCATTTTCTAGTGACGAATGCGCTCTGCATCATTCATTTTCGGTGGCGGAGCGACGTTCTTGCATCGCGACCTTGGCGGCAGCACGCTCCTCCTCATTGAGAACACCATCGCCATCCGCATCAAACTTTTTAATCACGCGCTTCCTTTGCGCGGGGCTAGGTGTACTGGTGGGCTCACCGGACACACCCTGCTTTCCAACCCTCGCTGCGGGGCGAGCAGTGCGAAGGTTTCGAGCCGCTGCTCGCTCCTCGGGGCGGATGACACCATCACCATCCGCATCGACATTCTCGAGACCTTGTTGATTCATTGCGGGGCGGGCTCCGGCTTTAGCTCGGGCCCTCTTACCAGCAGCAGGTGCAGTTAAATCAGGGTCGTCGCAGCTTGTTAAACTCAGACAAAGACAGCAGAGGGGGATAATGATTGGGGATTTCATGATAGGGAGTGGGGTTTGAGGACTTAATCATTCAAAGCATCTGCATAAGATTTGCCGACTGGCAAGGTCTGCCCTGCCACGACTAACTCGCGACGATTGAAGGAATCGACCGCCGTCATGTTCACCATATAAGAACGGTGAATGCGTTTGAACCGAGCGACATCAAGCAAAGCCTCCAGCTCCTTCATTGTCATTTGCGGCAGATAGGTCTGCGCCTTGGTGTGAATTTTTAAGTAATTACCCATCGCCTCGATGTAGAGAATTTTGTCCACCGCTAAACGAACCGTACGGTAATCAACTTTCAGGGTGATGGACTTCTCCTCCTGGGCGAGGGATGTCAACTTGGTGGCCTTCTCTACCGCCTTGCTAAATCGCTCAAAATTATAAGGTTTAAGCAAGTAATCGACGGTATTAAATTCAAAGCTCTCCAAGGCATACTCAGCATGAGCCGTGGTAAAGATAATATAGGGGAACTGCGCGATTGCCGAAGCGAGCTCCAGACCCATCATCTCCGGCATATTGATATCAAGGAAGAGCAAATCGACCTCATGCTGCCGCAGATAATCCAGCGCAAGAACAGGACTATTGAAACTACACAACTCCAGCTGGGGAAGACGCGCACAAAAAGTTTCGATAACAGAAAGGGCAAGCGGCTCATCATCCACCGCGACACAAGTCATTTTTTTCATGAGAGTTGAATTGTCAGTTTAAGTTGATAATAGCCATTACTCTCGCAAATGAGCAAATCGTGGCAGTTGGGGTAAACAAGCTCTAATCGGCGGCGCGCATTGGCAATGCCATTACCCGTGCTGTTAGATTTCTTTTTCGCCACCACAATGGCATTGTGCGTAGCAAGACAAAGGGTATTGTCCTCAACAGCGAGGTGAATGCTGATTTTCTCCTCGTTCTGAGAACTCGCCCCATATTTAAAGGCGTTCTCCAAAAAAGTAATCAACAACATAGGCGGGATGCGGTGATTGCCCGACATCTCCACCTTGTAATCAAGCTTTGTTTGATTCGGCAGCCGCAGTCGCTGCAGCTCGACATAGCGGTCAAGGTAGGTGAGCTCCTGCTCCAAATCAATCCAATCCGCCTTGGCATCGGTCAGCACATAGCGCATCATGTCTGACAGAGTGATGATGGCATCGGGCGCCCTATCATCCTTAGCCAAGGATAAGCTGTAAATGGAATTTAAACTATTAAAGAAAAAGTGCGGTGTAATTTGCGACTTGAGCATGGTCAGCTCGGCCTCAAGCTTAGCCTTCATCATCTCCTGACGCTCGCGATGCACGACATAGAGGTGGTAAACCACACTGACCGCCACAACAAAACGAAACATAGATTGCGAGACATAGTTCACCCGCAGCCGCTGCAAGCGCATCAAATCATCCAAACGATAGCCCAAATCGAGCATCGCTAAAAAATCGGCAAGATGCGTGAACGCGAAATAAGCCAAGGCCAAGCTCAGCAAATAATAGAAATAACAACGCCTGCGGAACAGGAACAAACTCAGCTCAAAAAAAGCAAAGAGAAAAACACAGCAGGCTGCATAATAATAAGGCATCAGCGACTTGACCGACTGCACCGTATCCAGCAAGAAAGGCAAGCTAATCGCTGCCACCACCCAAAGCAGCAAGCGCAACAAAAGACCTTTCAGCCACGTAGCATCAATCACCATTACCCGATATTATAAGAAACGCAAGACCAAAGCCCAAGCAAAAAGTGACCAAAGCCCCAAATCTTATGATGAACGAACAAATATTCATCGGCAGCTCAGCCCCCTTGATGACTTTTATGTTCAGAAAAATCAAAGAAATACCACTTGATGCAGATTTTTACATTAAACCTGATTCAGCGAACGTTTCAGGAACATCATCATGAAGATAACAAAAATGCCCCAGAAGGCTAGGTACAGCGGATAGATGCCGAGACCAGCAAACTCCGCAACCAACCCCAGCAGTGGGGGCATGAGCGAAGCACCTAAGTAGGAGAACGCCATCTCTAGACCTGTAATCGACATCGAATTAGCTTCCCCAAAATAACGGGGGATGGCATGAAAGAGAGCTGGACAAATCGGGGCACCACCCATACCAACAATGAGCAAACCTGCTAACACCGGTATATTGCTTGCCACGGGGAGCCATAAAAGCAACGCACCGAGCATCAAAAAAGCGGCACCACCTATAATTTGATTTCTCTCGCTGCAGTAGGGAGCAATGATTCCACCGAGAAAACGCCCAGACATCACCCCAAAGAAAAACAGCCCCGCATAGCCAGCGGCAGCAACTTTGCCTAGGCCTCGGATATCCTCCAAATAGGAGGCTGCCCAAAGACTAGCGGCAATTTCAATAGCTCCGTAGGAGAAGAAGGCAAGCAGCACAAAGATGACACCTGGGGTTTTCAAGGCAGCCCAGTTACCAACTTCATTATCTTTCACCGTAGAAGACTTATCAGGAGTCTCCTTGTTGGATTTCCACAAGGGCAAACTCAGCAACAAGGCGGTGGCAAGCACCAGCTGCATCCCACCAATAAACCAATAGCCGTTCTGCCAGTCATTTGACCAGCGGAGACTGCAGCTCATAATCAAAGGGCTAATGCTTGCACCGACGCCCCAAACAGCATGCAGCCAACTCATATGGCGGGCAGAATAATTCAATGCAACATAATTATTGAGAACCGTATCAATCGCACCAGCCGCAAATCCGTAGGGGATAGAAAAGAGGCAGAGCTCCCAAAAACTATCCGCCTGCGCATAGCCCAGCATAGCAAGCGCACTAAGCAACACGCTCAACGCAGCAACAAGCGGTGTACCCACCCTACGACTCACCGCACCCGCCATTAAACTTGAGCATATGATACAAACCGTCACCAAGATTGAAATAATACCAGCATAGGAAAGCGGCACCTCATAGCTACTACGCATTGAAGGCCACGCCGCCCCAAGCAGGGAATCTGGCAAGCCAGTGCTCACAAAAGCAACATAAATAATGGCAAGTAAAAGCGTGTACATAAGTAAGATGGTAGAATAAGAGAATACTCCTCACTAGTCAAGCACTAGCCCAACATTGGGTGACTAAGGGAGCGCCCCCTTAAAAACTGTCAATCAGCTGCAGGGATGGATACTTAAAAAGGTGGCTGGGTAGAATCAGATTGCCCGAGACAAAATAAAAATCGACAGCCTTGCGCTGACCGCAGCTCAAATCGAGAGCGAGCACTTGGTACACCAGCCAAACAAACTCGGTGCAATACAACTTATCATGATTTGCATCATCATAATCATGGTCAAAAGGTAATTTTGCCGCGACCAGCTGCAGCGCACGCGTATTGAGTAGCTGCCGATGGGTCTCATCGAGCGGCAAGCGGCAAATCGCGCCAGATCCTGCGCGTGATGGTGCATAAAAATCCTCCAAGCTATCTAACTTGGTAAACTCCTGCGCATCCTCATCGGGCACCGCATGGGCTACCATGATACGACCATCCACTAGGACCGCCAAACCGACGTGGGAATAAAAGCCATCCTGATCCACCCGCAGCACCCCGCGACTGGCCATGGAGTCACCCCGACGAAAAAGAATATCCCCCACTTCCACGCAGGAGATATCCATACTTCGCACTGGGAGTGCCTGCTCCTTACAGCCTGTGAGCACAAGCCACAGGCTGCAGCCAATGACCCATAAAGGGATAAGCCGGAGCAAAGGCATCATTTATTTTTGAATGGGTCCTCGACAAGCCATTTGCCATCGACATACTCCAAATTGACACTCTCGGTTTCTGTGCTACCATTACCATAGCTTGTCTTGAGCTCGACAATGGCCGTTTGTCCATCCTCCGCGATTGTCTCAGAAACAACATCCACACTCTTAACACCACCCTTTGCTTCGCGTTCAGCCTTCCACTTGGGCAAGACCTTTTCCTCAATCATGCTTGTAAGCTGCGCCCGTTTTGCATCACTAACATTAAAGCTCTGCATCGCATCCTTAACCTTGCCATCCAGCATCAACTGGTTGACTTCAACAGCCACCTTAGAAGGGCCCGAGTCACCGCAGGAAACCAAGAAGAGAGCCGAAGCGCAGAGAGCCACACACTTTACCGTTTTAGATATCATTGTTTTCATCGTAATTAGTCTAGTATTTATAATTAATAATAGATAGACTATCAATCTAAAGAATATTTCAACCTATGTCAATCACTAAAATCAAGAAGATAACAAAGAAGGTTACTATTCACGGCTAGTGTTAGGGAAATAAGCCGCTACGATGCGCAGCATCGTGAACAGGGTGCAGGGATGACAATCCCTGCTGGTTTCCAAAGGCAAAGCCTTTGGTAGAGTTTGAGACACAGTCTCAACCCGTCGGGAGACACCTCGTAGAGCTGGCAGAGCCAGGCACCAACTTACCCTCACCAGAGCAACACAAACGCCCGCGAAGCTCGCCTAGCATCGAGCCACTCGCCAAGTTGGTGCCTCCCCCCCAATCCTCGGGCGTCAGCCCGCACTTATCTACCGTCGCAAACGCGTTAACGCATCACCGATACATCAAAAAAGCACCATCCGAACAAAATCAGCTGTGAACAGTAACAACAAAACACCCCTCGGCTAAAATAGCCTCGGGGTGTTTGATAAAAATGCTTTTAAAACCGATGTAGCATCGCTAGGGAAACGGCCTGCATTACTAATTTTGTCTTGAATCCACAAACATTAAAACGTTTTTGAGCTCATCTGTCAACTTTTTATTTAAAAAAGTCATCATTTTCTGCTTTTAGCTTGCCTATCCTCTTTGATACCTATAGATTAGCAGATAACACATCTTTATAAACTATGAGCAAAAACAAACAAATCACGACATTTTCCTTCGACATCGGATACGCATCCATTGGTTGGTCTGCCATGAAAGGCGACGCCAATCAAGCATGTGAACCCACCATCCTTGGCACAGGGGTGGTGCTATTCCCCCCCGACGACTGCCTAGCATCCGAACGACGCGCATTTCGCGGACTGCGTCGCAACATTCGCGCCCGCCGCCAGCGCATCGAGCGCGTGGGCAAAATCCTTACTCAGCACGGCTGCATAACGGAAGAACAAGCCCATAGCAAGGGACATGACTCCCCCTTCTTCCTAGCTGCCCGTGCCCTGCAAGGCAAACAAAAACTCACGGCTTTGGAGGCATGGCACATCCTGCGCTGGTACGCCCACAACCGAGGTTACGATGGCAACTCCCTTTGGGCAAACCGCGAAGACGGCAAATCAGCAGATGAAACTAAGGAAGACACCGCCCGAGTCAAAGCCGCTAAGGACTTAGCCGAGCAATTCAACACTAACACCATGGCGGAAACCGTCTGCGACTTCCTTCAATTAGACACCAACAAGCCAAGCGCCAACTTTACCGTCACGACACCTAAATACAAAGCCATTGGTGCGGCATTTGACCGAGCTTTAGTCATCAAAGAAGTCAAGTCTATCTTACGCGAGCACTCAGAGCTGCCAAGCGAGGTGGTAGAGCTCATCTTAGGCGACAATAGGGAACAAACCCAAAAGCTTGATGCCTGCGGAGTCAAACTCACCAAGAGATTTGCTGGCTCCGTGCTCTTTGGGCAACTTGTCCCCCGCTTTGATAATCGCATCATCGCCCGCTGCCCCATCACATGGGCAAGGGAATACGAACGAGTCCTTGCCGAAGGCAAGAATGAGGCAGCCGCCAAGCACCATGCCACCAAAATGGCCAAGGTACCCAATGCCAACACGGATGACTTTTACGCCTACCGATTTGCGCGCATCCTCGCCAACCTCAAATTCAAGGGCAAGCCACTGGGTGCGGAGCAACGCCAACAAATCATGCAAGATGCACGGCAATGTGGTGGCTACACCAAGGCGAGCTTCAAAAAGAGCCTTGAAAGTATTTTAGGGGCGGTGCCTGACAACTACAGCAACTACTTTGAACTGCACCCCGACAGCGACAAGGCTCTCACCATCTCACCCGCAACGCGCAAATGGAATGATGCCAATCAGGGTGGTGTGCTTGAAGATTTACCAGCCGACATCCAAGAACAACTGCGCCAAAAGCTCAGCCGCGGACAAGGTTTCACCTACTCACATGTCCGCGAAATGATCGAGAAATCAGGCGGTGAATCAACTGCCTTTGTCGATGCCGTTAACTTTTTAGATCAAAACAGAAAAGCCAAGTCCCCTTCCATGTGGACAAAAGTCCAAAAGGCAGACTGCGCCACAGGTCGCGCCCCCTATGCCCGCCCCGTGCTACGCCAAGTGGTGGAGGAAGTGCTGCGCGGTGAAGACCCCACCAAACCAGCACTTAGCCCCGCCCACCCCACAGGAGAAAAGAAACAAGCAGACGGAATCCTCTACGAACTCAATGACCCAGAGTCTAAAGTCAACAAGTACCAGCAAGCACGCAGCATTGATGAACTGAGCAACAACCACCGTGTGCGCCATCGCATGCTCATTTTCGAGCGCGTGCTCAAGGAGATGAAGGGAAAATACCTCTGCAAGGATTCTACTCAGCAAGTCCGTATCTGCATGGAGGTGGGGCGCGAGCTCAAAGAATTCTCTGGCATTAAAGCCAAGGAGATTGAAGGACAACTCACCCAACGCCTCGCCCATTTCAAAAAAGCCGTTAAGACGCTAGAGGATGCTAATATCCCTGTCACCGCAAACCTTATCCGCAAATGCCGCATAGCTATGGATATGAGCTGGAAGTGCCCCTTCACCGAAGCCATCTATGGGCCCCAAGATTTGGAAGACATGGAGTTTGAGCACATCGTCCCCTACTCCCTGCGTCCCAGCAACGCACTGTCCCACCTCGTACTCTGCCGCCCAGAGGTCAACCGCATGAAGGGCAAGCGAACAGGCTTGCAGTTTGTAATTGAGGATGGCGGAAAACTCTGCGAGGGCGTCAACAAAGAAATCACAACCAGCAAACGATACGAAGCCATCGTCAAAAAACTTGATACGCGAGGACATGCCGATGATGAGAAACGCAAGAAAATTCGAAAGAGGCTCCTGATGGTTGCTGCCTACGCTCAGCACATCGGCAAACAAAGCAAATCAGAGGCAGAGGATGAACGCGAGTTCGAAGGCTTCACCGAAGGGCACATGACCCAAAGCTCCCAGCTCATGAAACTAGCGGCACAGATGGTAAAAAAACATATCAAGGAAGCCCGCGTACTCATGCTACCAGGTGTCGTCACCGCTGCAACACGCAAAGCATGGCATGCGTGGAGTATCCTTGCCGAAATCTGCCCCGATGTTCGACATGAAGAAAGTAATGAACTCAAAAGCAAGGATGAAATCCGCAAGGTAACCCACCTGCACCACGCAGTGGATGCCTCCGTTCTCGGCATCGCATCCTACATCTTCCCACAACTCGGCAACGGCATTCTGTGGGAAGCCATGGGGCGCCGCCGCATCAACAACGCACAAAAAGCGCAGTTGGAGAGATTGGGCAGAAAAAGCTTCTACCAATTCCATCGCAAAGATGACAGCAAAGGTTGGCAGATCATCATCGGTAATTTACCTGCAAGTGTACGCCTCAGCCTACGCGATGCGCTAGCAGAAAAACGTGTTATCCAACACATCCCCGCCGACATGAGCGGCAGCAAGCTAGAGGAAACTATCTACGGCATCGTTAAACAAGAGGGTGACTTAGTGCATATGGTCTCGGGGCATGGCGATAAAAAGAAAATCAGTATCAAGAAAGCAAGCAAAATCATTGGCGCAAACTCACCAGAAGGCGGCAAACTTAAAGCAATCAATGGCTGCAAGGTCATCGGCGAGAACTATGGTGTAGCACTCGACCCAGAGCCCTGCATCCTCCGACATCACCAGGTCTACAAACAACTCCAGGAGTTGAGAGAAAAAAATGGAGGCAAGACCGTACGAGTACTGAGAAAGGGAATGATAATAACAGTACATGAATACAAAGATTCCAGCAAAAATGGCAAATGGACTATCATGTCAGCAAAAGAAAATTCGTCAAAAGGACTACTGCTAGACTTGCAACGGCAAGAACACACCAAACAATTCTGGCGTGAAATACGAATCAAAAGCATCATCAAACACCTCACCCTAGACAAGCATTTGTACCTTGGCGATTAAGCAGGATAACTACTATGAGCTACCACATCCTATCCATCGACCAGCCAGACTGCACCCTCACCTGTAGCAAAGGGCAGCTCATCATGAGCTACGACCATGGGGAAAATCGCATCCCCATGGAAGACGTAGGGGCTATCATCATCAGCTCCTTCAAATGCAGCATCACTAACCATTTTTTGATTGAAGCATGCCGACAACGGATAGGATTAGTCATTTGTGATGCCCACAAACCCGCAGCCATCGTACTGCCCACAGACCGCGTGACAGACACTCAAACCATACGAAACCTAGCTAAGATGAGCGCAACCTTCAAGCAAAGGCTATGGAAGAAAACCGTCGATGCAAAATGTGATAACCAAGCCATACTTGCAAGTCAATGGGCTCCCACGCACCCGCTTTGCCGCGAGCTAGCCACCCAAGCAAGCACACTGAGCGAGCACAAGGAAGCCATCTGCGCCAAACTCTTCTGGGCTATCTTTGGGAACGCGGTAGCACAAAGCAAGTTCAAACGCGGACGTTATGAAGAAGGCTACAACAGCCTCTTTAACTATGGCTATGCCATCCTGCTATCAAGCACCTTGCAACAACTTTACGCACACGGCCTAGACCCTATCTTCGGAATCTTCCACCAAACAAGAGAACACGCCACGCCATTAGCCTACGACCTAATGGAACCCTTCCGCCCCGCTTTTGATGCTAACGTTGCACGGTGGATTCAGCTACAACGAGCCACAGGATGGCAGGAGGAAGACATCATGCAAATTAGCACAGTATACAGGAGCCACATCATCAAAACCCTATCCGCTCAAGTCAGCTACGAGGGTTTAGAAATGCCCCTTCGCAGCGCGCTACAAGCAAGCATCGCCAGCTTTAGGCGCGCCATCACCAGCAAACAAGTCAGCCCCTACAAGGCATGGAAAATAAGCGCTATAAAATGGGATGGTTAATGGTACTCTTTGATTTACCGACAAAAACAAAGACAGAGCGAAAAGACTACATGCATTTTCGAAAAGATTTGTTGGAGGACGGTTACATCATGATTCAGTTTAGTGTCTACGCTCGCTCCTGTGTTTCACAAGCGCGAACGGAGACCCATGCCCGAAGGCTCAGAGAAATCCTACCCCCCAACGGCTCCATAAGGCTCATGTTCATCACTAATACTCAGTGGTCGAACACCTATGTTTTTCATGGGCAAAATTATGTCCCAGAAGAACTCGAAACCATACCCGAACAGCTGCTTTTATGGTAGCCTCGTCTACAAGAAACAGCAATAAAGCCTTTATAAAGAATGTAGGGCATGCTACCTATTGTAGCATGCCCTATTTTGGATTCAAGGCAAAACCCGCTATGGCTCACCTCAAT
>JAWXTZ010000046.1:0-16174 GCA_044433085.1 Akkermansia sp. | reverse complement strand
CCAAATATTAAATATTTGGGACGCGAAAGCTACAAATTGGCGCCAATTTGCGACAAAAATCGCACGATTGGCTATCATTCTGGATTGTACTTTGATTCAGTGCTAATTTTGCAAGGTGCCCATAAGATAGCATGGATATCGATATTTATCCATACAAAAAAATGCCACCTTCTTGAGAAGGTGGCATTGTCGATAAAAATCGAAAGTCGAATTACATGGCGTAATCGTTAACAGCAGCGAACTTTTCGCAAGCTGCCTTGAGGTCAGCGGAGCCGAAGAAATCAGCTTGCTTGAAAGCAGCCAAGATTTCGAGGCAACCCTTTTCTACTGCTTCGGCAGCAGCGATGATTTCTGGGTCTTGCATGAGTTCGCCAATTTCTGCTTGAACGGATTCCTCTGCATTTGGCAAAGCTGCCATGAGGGATTCTAAAGCGCCTGAGACTTCGTTGATTGCAGCGGCACCTTCTTCAGGTGTAGCTTCTTCGTCAACGATTGCTTCAGCAACTTCTGCAAACGCACCTTGAAGTTCGAAAACGCTTGTGACGAATTCTTCTGCAGGTGTAGCAGCTTCTTCAGCCATGGCAGGTTGAACAAGGGCGGGAACGGCAAGTGCAGCACCGAGTGCGCAAAGTGTGTATGTGTTCATTACATTGTATGATAGCAGTTCGTTTTCAGAAGTCAAGGTATTAAATCTCTTTTTTATGCGTAATCGGAAGTATTGGTGTAATTTGGCTTTTTTTGTTAGGTGGAGGGATGTTTTAGTGCGCTTGAATCATCTTTTCATCAGGGTAGGGACAAGGCTTGCCTGATGCGGTGATGATGGGGAGTGGTGATTGATTTTGCCGTAAGTGATGGCTTAAAATGCTGGCGAGTTTGTTCGCAATCTTGTCAGCGCGTTCACTTGTACCAATGAGGTTGTTTTGCTCGCTAATGTCGTGGGCTAGGTCATAGAGTTCGGTTTTACCTGAAAGGTAGTAATGGATGAGTTTCATGTCCCCCATGCGAATGGCGCTGCTGGCTGAGTCTTGCATGCCGCGCGGGTGCGGATAGTGCCAGATGAGTGCTCTCTTTTCATTAATGCTGGCACCAGCTATGGCTGCGACAAAACTTTTAGAATGTAGCTTTTGGCTTGTTTTGGCATGCTGTTTGCACCCTGCCAATTCAATGATAGTTGGGAAAAAATCTTCGATGATGATGGGGGAGTGATTGCTTGTTCCAGCCTTGCTAAGTCGGGGAACGTAGGCAATCATGGGCTCTCGTATCCCCCCTTCAAGTACACAGCCTTTGCTACCACGCAGGGGTGCATTAGCCGAGATTTGTCCTTGCATGCCGCGTGGTCCGCCCCGTGCTGCCCCACCGTTATCTGACATGAATAGAATAATCGTGTTATCAGCAATGCCTGCTTTGTCTAAGTAGTCCATCACATCACCTAAGCTTTTATCCATCCCTTCTATCAGGGAGGCGTAGCAGGCCTCGGCATCACTTGCCCCCGCTTCAATGTAGCGATTGTAAAATCGCTTGTCTTTGTCATGGGGGGTGTGAACGGCAAATTGGGAGAAATAGAGAAAGAAGGGTTTCTTTTCCTTGACGGCTGCTTCCATTATCTTGATGGATTCTAGCGTTAAGGCTTCGGTTAAAAAGATATCCTTGCCGTGGTAGGCCTCTAGGTGGGGCACATTCTTATTGCCCCGCCCTTGGGATGATGCAAAATTCTCTGTCCCTAAATAACTGGCGGGGGAGGATGCTGCGCTGCCGCCGATGTTGACGTCAAACCCTAAATTTAAAGGGTTGCTAGCACAGGCATTGCGACCAAAGTGCCCCTTGCCCACCATCATGGTCGTATAGCCACCACGTTTTAGGACTTGGGGTAGGCTTGTGCAAGAGAAGGTGTTGGCGGAGGCTTCGCCTACCGTTAGCCCCATTTCGTTCCAATCCCCCGTCCTTAGTGAAGCGTTTGTTTGATGTGCGTTTTGTCTTGCGCGCTGAGGTTTCATAGAACCGCCAGCTCTGCCCCCCTGAGGGGCACCACCGACGCTGGTGATGTGGTGCTCTGTCGTGTTGCAGCCTGTCATTAAACTGGCGCGAGAGGGGGAACTGAGTGGGCAGCCATAGGCTTGCGTAAACTTAACGCCCTTGGCGGCTAAGCGTTCCATGTTGGGCGTATGGAAAAATTTGTTCTGCTCGGTCGTTTGATGGTAAAAGGGAACGGAGGTATCCTGCCAACCCATGTCATCTACCAAAAAGAGGATGATGTTGGGTTTGCTTGCGGCAGATGCCGATATCGAGCCCACTGTGCTTGTTAGAAGGATGGCGAGTGTCTTGTTCATCAGAAGTAGGGGATGCTACTTCTATGAAACGGAGGGAGCACCACCATTTCGCCCCAATGTGCACTTTAGTGATTTTTTGCCGAACAGTGGGGGCAAATGGCGTCGGGATCGGCCTTGATGAATCGATAGCCGCAGAGTCGGCACTGCAAGCAGCGCTGACTGCGCTTTCTGCGCTTCCAGTAGCTGAAGAACTGTGCTGGGATGTAAACAACACCAAAGAGCGAAAGGCTAGCGATGATGAAGTTCATGAAAAATTCATGGAGTTGCATGAGGGCTCGCTCCTTTCTGCTGGTTGTTCTGCGATTCCTTGGGTGCATCGGGCAGGGCGAGCAGCCATTCCTTGTCAAGCAGTGCCGAGACACGCTTCACCTTGAAGGGGGAGACGAGCGGAGCTGGATGAACGACGGGCTTTCGATCCGTTATCAAGCTTGGCACAAAGGGGTCCGTCTGTGCGGGGTCAGCAAAATTGGGCAGCCTGAAGGGTAGGGGGCTCTGGGTGCGCGTGTGGGAGTAGGTGAGCGGAGAGCTCTTGAGGTAGATGTTGCCTTCGCCACTCTCCTGAGGCTCGGCTGGCATCTCGATACTGATGGCTAACATGACCGCCAAAACAGGGATGATGAATAGCAGCATGTTGAGGGGTAGACAGCCATGGGGCTTTCGCTTATCGCTGTGGTGGATAAGCTCGGTGAAGGCGGGGTCTTGTTCCTGCTGGGTCATCAGGGCGGAAGTGGGCGGATTAAAGCGAGGGCGGGCGCGCGGCAATGGAGCAGTTAAAGCCCAAGATTAAAGCCTCATCCATCAATCGCTGCAAGGTGCCAATGGTCACGCTTTCATCAGCAACGATGATGAGATTGATTTGGTTGGGCTGCTCTTCGCGCAGGCGCGAGAGTTCTCGATTGAGCCCCGCCCAAGTGCCTGCGATGGGTTTGGAGCCAAGGAAGAAACGAGGCGTATCACCCGCAGCAACGGTTAAAACCTGCGTCTCTTGACGATTCATATTGCCCATGACAAAGCTGGAGGATGCCATGCGTACATTCATCCCAAAGTGGGGGCTTTGGTGATTTTGGAGCACAAAGATGATGCAGAGCAGCAGCATTAAATTGATGGCGGCTAGCACAATCAGGGGCCAGCCACCATCACCAAGGCTTATGCGATCACGTTTCATGGCTCGGGATTAGATTGGGGGCTTGATTCAGGCATCGCCCTGCGGGTTGTCGCAGATGATGTGAACGGTTTCTAGGCCAGCGCGCTCCACCTTATTGACGACCTTGCGAGCTTTGGCGGCAAGATACATGTAGAAGAGGTAGAAGGGGATGGCGAGTGCAATGCCCATGGTGGAGTGCATCAGCGCTTGATAAAGCGTTTCTGCTAGCTCGGGGGCAGCGGCGGCACCCTCGGTCATACCTGGTTGCTCATAAAATTCCATGAGCGAAAGCATGGTTCCCAAAATGCCGAGCAGTGGCGTGATGGTTGCCGAGACCAAGAGGATGCGGATGTTGCGTTCGACTCGATAGACCTCCATGCTGGCGGATTCAAGCGCGATGTCGCGCAGCTCACTGCGCTGCAACTTGGGGCGGGATAAAACCGCCTCCACCACGCGCGCAATGGGACCGGGGAGAGCCTGTGCCTCATGCAGAGCCTCAGCATACTTGCCCTGACGAATCAAGTTGTTGAGACCCTGCAAAAAGCTGGTGGAATCAATGCTGATGCGACTAAAGTAAACCAACCTCTCCGCCAATACCGCAAGGGAAAGGACGATGAAGAAGATCATGACCCAAAAGAGGGGTCCCATAACTGTGATAAAGCCGCTCATGTCCGTAGTGAATGTTGATGAGTTTATGCTTGTGGCGCAATGCAATCAGCCCCAAAATAGGGTGCGAGAGCAGGGGGGATGATGACGGAGCCGTCAGCTTGCTGATATTGCTCAAGCAAGGCGACGTAGAGGCGTGGCAGGGCTGTGCCAGAACCATTGAGTGTGTATGGGAAGCGCGTCTTGCCCTCGGCATCCTTGTAGCGCAGCTTCATGCGGCGTGCTTGGTAATCGGTGAAGCAAGAGCAGCTCGATACCTCTAAGTACTTGCCTTGACCGGGGGCCCAGACTTCAATGTCATAGGTCTTCGCGCTGGAGAAGCCGATGTCGCCTGTGCACAGCTCGATAACGCGGTAGTGCAGGCCGAGCTTTTGCAGGATGGATTCGGCGTGACCAGTGAGTTCTTCCAAGGTGGCAAAGCCAGCCTCGGGCGTGGTTACTTGGACAAGTTCTACCTTGTCAAATTGGTGCACGCGAATCATGCCCTTATTGTCGCGACCAGCGGAACCTGCTTCGCGGCGGAAGCATGGTGTTTGTGCCGTCATTTTGATGGGTAAGTCAGATTCCTTGAGAATCTGTTCGCGGCAAAGGTTGGTGACGGGTACTTCTGCGGTTGGGATGAGGAAGACGCTGTTGTCCTCCAGACCATACATATCATCCTCAAACTTGGGCAATTGACCGGTGCCGTACATGCAATCACGCTTCACGATGAAGGGAACACCGACTTCTTCGTAGCCATTTTCTTGGGTTTGGGTGTCGAGGAGGAAGTTGATGAGGGCACGTTCCAATCGGGCACCCTTGCCACGGTAGACGATGAAGCCCGAGCCAGAGATGCGTGTGGCATCCTCAAAATTCAAGATGCCTAGAGCGGTGGCGATGTCCACATGGTTCTTGGGCTCATCAATGGCTGGCTTGCTGCCCCATTGGCGGATTTCTGGGTTGCAGGTTTCATCGAGACCGACGGGGGCTGCATCATGCGGCATGTTGGGCAGGGAGAGGATGTAATTCTCTTGAGCCGTGGCGGCTTCATCCGTCAATTTATCCAATTCCTTGATGCGGTCACCCACTTCACCCATGCGTTTTTTCATGGATTCGGCCTCATCCTTGCGGCCTTCTTTCATCATTTGACCGATGAGTTTGGAGCTGCTGTTGCGCTCTTGGGAGAGTGTTTGCTTTTCTGTCTCAAACTTGCGGCGAAGTTCGTCGCACTCTAAAACATTGTCAACCAACATCCAGTTGTCACCTCCACGGAGACGGATGCGCTCTTTGACATAATCGGGGTTTTCACGGATAAGGCGAATATCTAGCATAATAAGAATATTGTATCGCATTGGCAAAAATTGACAAGCCGAAAGTTACAATCATCGCATTTCTGGAAATTTGTCAAGCTTTGTCAAGCTTTGAGCTTGCGTTCAAGTCGCGATTATGGCACTATAGATATATGTTTGGACGCGGTACTCTCCTTTTGATGCTCATGTGTATTACGCTCACGAGCTTTATCTCTTGTAGCCCCCAACGACAAAGCGGCTATGTGAGGGAACCGAAGGCTGTGCGATTTAAGCCCGACCGCACCCCACTGCGCTACCGTAGTTTGACGAGTATGGCGCGCGAGGTCAACATCAAGGTGCGCATGATGCCCACCAGCAGCAAGGCGCGCAAGCGTGCCAAGGTCATGCGACCTACCTTCATCACCATGCATAGCACGGCTAATCATCGGACGACTGCCACCGCCATGCAGCATGCGAAAGCTCTTAACTCTGGTCGCTTGCCAACAAGTTGGCACTTCTCGGTCGATACCAAGATGGCTGTTCAGCATCTGCCTTTGAGCAGCACCGCGTGGCACGCAGGTACAGCCGCTGGCAATAATAATTCCATCGGTATTGAAATGTGCGAGAGCGAAAGCGTGCGCGGCAACCACTTCCGTACGTGGGATCGCGCAGCCAAGCTGGCCGCCCTGCTGATGAAGCGTTACAATATCCCCCTGCGGCGTGTCGTGCCCCATTATCATTGGTATGGTAAAAATTGCCCCAAGCCCCTCTTGGATCGTGGTCGCCCCGGTGCTAAATGGGCATGGTACATCTCTCGCGTGGACTACTACTACCGCTGCTTGAACAGGGGCGTGCCCAACCGCGGTTAATCTTTTTGAATAATGGGCTTAACATGGAACAGTCCTCTTGCCGAGCTCTCGATTTTTTCAAGTCGAGAGCTCGATAGTCTCGACAAAGCGGGCTTGCGCTGTGTGCGCGACTTGCTGATGCGCATCCCTAGACGCTATGAGGATAGACGCCGCTCGGCCAGCATCGCGACGCTGCCCTTGGGCGAGCCTGTGTGCCTGCGCGTCCGCATTCAGTCGGTGGGCACGCGCTATTCCTACAAATCTTATGTTGAAGCCATCGTTAGCGAGGTGGATGATGCCCATGGCGCGCGCCTGTGCCTGCGTTGGTTCAACATGCCCTACCTCTCCCGCATGCTAGCGGTGGGGCAATGCCTTTTCATCTATGGCAAGGCGACAAACTATGGCAATAGACTGTGCATGATGAACCCCGATTTTGAGGTTCAGGAGGAGGATACGGGGCTGCGCCTCGCCCAGCAAGCTTTGGGCGAAAACTGGACGGATGAACTGACTCCCCAGCTGGATGGAGCCGTCAGCACGCCCGCAGTGCCCATTCATACCGATCGCATCGTGCCGGTCTACCGCAATGTATCTGGTCTTGCGGCCAGAAGGCTGCGCGAAATCATTTGGCAGCTCCTGCAAGACTTGGATGCTGACATCACGCCAGCTGTCTACGATGTCGCCCCCAGCTACAAGCTCTACGAAGCTCTCAACGACCTCCACTTCCCCAAGGAAGAGCAACTCGCACGCAAAGCGCGCATGCGCTTTGCCCTTTCCGAATGCTTCTTGCAGCAATTCAAGGTGCAATGGCGTCGCCAGCACACCAAGCGCGAGGCGGGGCAAGTCAACGTGAGCACCCATTACTACCTTGATGAGCTGCTCTTGGCACTGCCCTTCCAACTCACTGGGGCGCAGCAGCGATGCTTGGCGGAAATCAGTGCCGATATGGCCGAGCCCGTGCCCATGAATCGACTGCTGCAGGGGGATGTAGGCAGTGGTAAAACCTTGGTGGCATTGGGGGCGATGCTCATGGCCTTTGAAAGCGGAAAGAATGCCGCCCTGATGGCGCCTACGCAAATCTTGGCGCAGCAGCACTACAAGCAATTCAAGCGACTGCTCAAGGGGATGGATATTCCCATCAGCTTGCGAACGGCCGATAGCAAGGAGAGCAGCGACATCGAAGGCATGGCTGATGACGGCAGACCACGCCTTTACGTGGGCACGCACGCGCTGCTCTACAAGAAGAATAAAGTCAACAATCTGGGGCTAGCCGTCATTGACGAACAACACAAATTTGGCGTGAAGCAGCGCGAGCTCTTCACCAAGTTAGACCCCAAGCCCGACGTGCTGGTGATGAGTGCAACGCCCATCCCCCGCACCATGACCCTGACCCTGTATGGGGATTTGGATGTCTCCATCATTGATGAAATGCCAGCCACGCGCGGGCAAATCATCACCGCGCTGCGCAACCCCCAAAAGATGGAGCGCATCATTGCCTTCATGCAGGAGCAGTTGGCGGAGGGGCGGCAAATCTACATCGTCTCCCCGCTGGTGGAGGAGAGCGAAAAGAGCGAGCGACGAGCCGCCACGCAGGAGCTGGAACGCTGGCAAGCCCAGTTCCCCGACTATGAGGTGGAGTTGCTGCACGGTCGCATGAGCCCCGAGGAGAAGGCGGCCGCCATGAGTGCCTTTAAGGAGAACGAGTCCGCCATCCTAGTCGCCACCACGGTGGTGGAAGTGGGGGTGGACGTGCCCAATGCCACGATTATGATTATCAACGATGCCGACAGCTACGGTCTATCCCAGCTGCACCAGCTGCGTGGGCGCATCGGTCGTGGTCAGCATAAGAGCTATTGCATTTTGCTCTCCGAAAGCAAAGCGGGGGAGGCGGGTTACGAAAAACTCAATTTCCTCTGCCGCAGCCTCAATGGTTTTGATATCGCGGAGGAGGATTTTCGCCTGCGCGGCCCTGGTGATGTGCTCGGCATCGCCCAAAGCGGTTTATCGAATATCCAATTCCCCGAGTGGTTGAGCGACATGCGATTGCTGCACCGCGCCCGCAAGGAAGCGGCCGATATTCTAGCCCGCGACCCCGATTTGCAAGACCCCGCCCACGTCAAACTACGCGCCCTGATTGCCGAGGAAGAGCAGGACTCGGTTACGGCTTAAAACGTAACCTCACCTTTTTTAGGTAAAGAATCACCCCAAAAAGTCCACTCGTAGCAGCCGCCATCTGCGTGGCATGAGCTAAACTGATTCCCTGACGCAGCTGCCACATGGCTTCAAAGAGAACGCCATGGTAGCTGAGTAAAAAGAGCACAGGCAAAGCAAAGGCGAGTGTCTTAGCCAGCTTGCGCCCCCAGCGCGTTTCCAGCGCAGGGATGATGATATCCGCCGCCACAAAAGCCGTCAGCATAAAGGGCAGCACCAAGGCCACAAGGAAGAGGATGATATCAAGCACGAGGATAGCATATCCAAGTCTAACAGATAAATCAAGCGCCATTCAGGACATCTTAGCGCGGATAAGTCTCAGGTATTTCGCTGTCTTCACTCCAAGTTTCACTAAAGCAAAGCCGCATACCTATCGTTTCTCTGTAGCCTCCAAGCATTGTGCTGATGAATCTTAGAGTTGTATCCAAGCAAAGTAGGGGTGATACTTGGTAGAGTGTGTTGTTGAAACTCAGCTTTCCATCGCTGGAATGGATGACGACGCGAATGCCCCAGTCATCTTGCTTGGGTGCTGGGTCAGCTAAGCTGATGTGAATGCTGATGCACTCGCCCTCAGCGGTATGGGCGTAAATTGTTTCTTCAATCATCTATCGGCGTGGAGCGTAGCTTCGCTTAGACGTCGCAGTCCTTTTTCGATTGTGGCGCGGGGACAAGCGAGGTTGAGGCGGATGAAACCATCCGAATGTTGCACGAACATGTTGCCCCCTTCCAGTAAGACCCCAGCTTTGTAGGCAAAGAACTCGGGCAGATTGATGTCGGGGGTGAAGTAGGCACTTAGGTCTACCCATGCGAGGTAGGTTGCCTCGGACACTTGGTAGCGGGCGAGTGGCAGGTGCTCATTCAAGTAGTCACCCACTAGCGCGAAGTTTTTATCTAAGTAGTCACAGAGAGCGGTGAGCCATGGCTCGCCCTCCTCATAGGCGCTTTGCGCGGCGGCGATGCTCAGCGGGTTTTGCATGTCGTAGTGGCGCGCATCCCATTGGGCGCGCAGGGCGTCGTCGCGGATGATGATGTTGGATATCATCATGCCTGCTAAGTTAAAGCTTTTGCTGGGGGCCATCCCCGTGATGAGTCGTGGGTAGTCGGGCATCACCTTGCCAAGGGGGATGTGCTGCTTGCCTTGGCGCAGCAGGTCGCAGTGAATTTCATCCGAGATGACCCAGAGCTGGTGCTGTTCAATGATGCGTGCCATGCCTTCCAGCTCCTCCTGCGTCCAGACGCGACCCGATGGGTTGTGCGGGTTGCAGAGGATGAAGAGGGTGGTCTTGGCATCAGCGGCTTTTTGTTCCAAATCCTCCCAGTCGATGCTGTAATAGCCATCTGTGTTGACGAGGTCGCAGCAGCTAATCGCCTTGTCGCTAAATTCGGCCGCGTACTTAAAATAAGCATAGGAAGGGGTTAAGAAAAGCACTTTTTCATCGGGCTGGCAAATCCAATCCACCATTTCAAAGAGGGCGGGGATGATGCCGTTGGAGAGGCGCAGATGCTGCTGCTCAAAGCCCCAATCATAGCGACGCTTGCACCAAGCAGCAAAGGCATTGTAATAGCTATCCCCAAACAGGCGGGTGTAGCCAAAAATGCGCTGCTCTAGGCGGCGTTTGATGCCATTGATGATGACATCGGGCACTGCAAATTCCATGTCAGCAATCCACATGCGGATAAACTCATCATCCGCGTAGGGAAATTTCATGTCGGCATCCGCATGAAAAATATACTGCCTAAAGCCCTCCATATTCATGGAGTTGGTATGGGTGCGATCAATTACCTCATCAAAATTGTACATGCGTAAGATTCTAGCACTTATTGACCGCCATGAGAAGCTTATTGTTCCGTGCTGGGGTCTGATAAAACGCTCAACCAGTGTTCCATCAAAATGGTAAAGGGTGCATCCGCGTCTTTGCTCAAGCTGTAGCTGCTCAGGGTTCGCGCTTGCTCAAGATGCCCCGATAGGAGTAGGTGCATGCATTTGAATTGAATGAGCTCTTGCTGATTTTTGTCTTGCGATAAGCTTTCGGCGCGCTTCAGGCAGGCATCTTGGCTCAAGCCAGTCCATGCAGGGCTGGGCGATTGCCGCTCATAAAACGCGACTATGGCGATGGATGCTCGGCAAATTTGCATGATGACCTGATTTTTGAGCATTTCATCATCACTGAGATTGGGCTTAGCACTCGCTTGCTGGGTTTCTTTGAAGAGTTGCTCAAAACTCAAGCCCTGTGCGGCTGGGGGGGGCTCGCTAGCATGGGGCGCTGTCGCCTCGATTATTTCTTCTTCTTCAGGGGCAGAGCTATCTGCTACGATGATGGCTTCTTCTGGCAGTAGCTCCAATGTTGTGTTAAAGGGGGGGGCACACTGCTCCAACATCCCGCGCGCTTGCTCAAGATAGTCTTTTGCGGATTCCTCATCTCCACTTGCTTTCAGGCGGTTGGCTAGGTAAATCATCTGCATGGCATCCACCATGGGGTGCGATAAAATCAAGGCATCGGGTACTTCCTCCGATGGTGCATCATCGCTAAACAAGGGCTTGATGTACATTAAATCATCGTGCAGGGGGAGGATGGGATCTCCATCGGCTTGTAGCCCCTCGAACTGTCCACGCAGTTGCAGGGCGGCTTCGCTCATGTAGGCTGATAAATCATCATTGAGGTAGCACAATGTCCACGCATACAGGCTGGCCCAAGCTGAAAGGTCGGGGTCGGCCGCGTTGCGTGATAGGTCAAGGCTCTGCTTGTAGGCGGCTTCCCAGTTTTTTTCTTGGACGCATGCACTCAAGGCTTCGTAGCGAGCGGCATCGCGGTGTGTGGCGGGTAAGTCGCGGCAGATGGTCGTGGTTGGGGCCAGATAGATATCCCAAAGGGATGCGCTAAGGAGGTATCCGCCAATGGTGCAAGCGAGGGCTAGTGTAGCCAATTTGGCAAATTGCGAGGAGCGCAGGTATTCTGAAACACGCTTTTTTTTGCGAATACGCTCCATGGTTACCCCGATTTCCTTGAGCAGCTCCACATAATTGGCGGGTCGCTTGGCTGGGTCGTAGGCGGTCATGTGGTCGACCAACTTGCCGAGGTCGGGTGCGAGCTCTCGGTTCACTTGACACAGGGGCGGTAAGTGCTCCTTGCAGTAAAGTAGGTCTTCGGCCGTTTGGGTTTCGTAGTCAAATCGGTCGCTGCCCGTCAATAAATGGCGCAAGGTCATCCCGAGGGCGTAGATGTCGGTACGCGAGTCTTCGGGTTCGCGACGCAAGGTTTCTGGCGGGACGTAGAAGGGGGTTGCCCAAATCATCTCCTCGTCATCAGCATCGCTGCTTTGCAGGGAAAGACCAAAGTCCAAGACCTTCGCCATGCCCGAGTCGGATAAGATGATGTTACCGGGCTTCATGTCGCGGTGTAAGAGCCCCGCTTGCGAAGCCGCATCGAGCCCCAGTGCTACTTCCGAGATGATTTCAATCGCTCGATTTTGCTCCATGCAAAATCCATCGGTGAGCAGCTCTTCGAGATTTTGCCCCGTGACCAACTCCATGGCGACGTAAAATTGCCCATTTTTCCACCCTGCGGAGTAGATGGAGACGACGTTGTTGTGGCGTACCCGTGCCATGAGGGCACACTCTCGCTCAAAGCGGGCGATGCGAGCATCTTCCCCCTTATAGGTGTCATTGAGCAGCTTGATGGCAACGACGCGGTTGAGTAGGATATCTCGGCCACGCAGTACGACACTCATCCCGCCAATACCCAACACGCCTTCAATCAGGAAGTTGGCAATCAGCGTGTGGACGCGTTCTTCATGCTGGCACTGCGGGCAGATAACCCGAGCATAAAAGCCTAATTCGGAGACATCTAAGGATGTTCCGCAATGGGGGCAAGCCCAAATTTCAGCAGCTTCAGACATAAAGAGGAATCAAAAAAAGCCGAGGAGAAATCGTGCTGATTCTCCTCGGCTCTACGAAAGGGGCTAATTAGCCAAGCTTAGGCAGGGAGGCCGCAGCAACTGCTTGCCCGTGACGCTTTGTCTTTTCGTCAGGGACGCAAAGGTTGATGTTGACGCTTGGGAATTCAGCTGCCAGCACTTCGCTAGCCTTGTCGATGATGATTTGACCACCTTCACCCGTGGCAACGCGGCCGAGGAAGAGGAGGTTGCGTACATCGTAGAATTCAGCGAAGTAGGCTACGGTGTAACCAAATTGAACACCGATGGTTTCGTAAATCTTACGAGCGCGGTCATCATTTGCTTCCATTGCGGCTTGCAACTTCTTGAGCTGTTCTGGGTAGGGCATGTCGCCAAATTCAAAACCAGCGCGTGGAGCCAAGCGGTTGACGGCTTGTTGGGAGAAGTAGAGTGCACCACAGCCCTTGTCACCAGACCATTCGTCAACACCACCATCTTCTTGGTAGTCAACTGGGACGAAGGCAAGTTCATTGAGCCAAGGCATGATGTGACCTTCGCCATCAACGTAACCAGAGGCAAGGGATGTACCCATGGCAACACCAAGAACGGCATCATCTTCCATACCCATGGCACCAGCGAGTGCTGTTACTTCACCATCGTTGACCACTTCAAAGGGAACTTCCTTGCCCATGCGTTCGGACCAGCGATCCTTGAGGGTGGTGAACATGGGGCGAATGACTTGATCAAAGTCATCGTTGGAGATGCCGCGGAAGAGGGAGCCGACGCGTGGTTGGCTGTTGACGTAAACACCTGCAGCAGAGCCGCCGATGGCATCAACTTGTGGGATGTGCTTGGCCGCACGAATCAGGGAATCATCAACACCTTCGAGTTGATAGTTAGGGTCTTTTTGGTGGTAGGGGTCCCAGACGACCTCTTCAGAGAAGACGACTTCGCCATTGACGACAGCCGCACACTTGCGGTCGGAACCGCCTAAGTCAAAACCGATGCGATAACCGTCAAGGTTGCGACCAAGGGGCATGGAGGAGTTGCATTCTGCTGGCAGTTCGCAAGCGCATGCTACCTTTTCAACCGTGATGGCTTGGTCATAGATGCGGGTACCGATGAAGTCCCAATCGAATTCGCGTGCGCCACCCTTGGTGTAGGTGTCAGCAAGCATGTCGGCAATCGCATCGCAACCAGCGACCATGATGGTGCAACCACCCTTCATCCAAAGGAGGAACTTGACGGTGCGTTCGACATAGAGCTTATTGAGCGCAACATTTTCACCTTCATGGGGAAGGATGGCGCTAGACCAGCGGAAGCAAGTGCCATCCAAGCGAGTCAGGGCAATATCGATCGTTCCAGAACCAGGAGTTGCAGCAACCTTTGCTTGGTAGGCCTTGTTCCAAAGGACAGGTGCGACGAAGTTCGGGTCAAGTACAGGTGTAAATTGAGCGTTGATGTTCATATTTGATTAGCGTTGTTGTGTGCGCTGTGCCCAATATTACTACCATGTAACAGCCCCTGAAAGCAAGAAAAAACTTCACCTTAAGGCTATTTATTGCTACTATTCGCACCATTAAGGTGCGCAGTTGCGGGGGGTGCGTGGGTAGGGCAGGACATCGCGGATGTTCTGAACGCCTGTCACAAACATAAGGAGACGCTCAAATCCTAAGCCAAATCCTGCGTGTGGCACGGTGCCAAAGCGGCGCAAATCTGTGTACCAGCTGTAGCTATCACCATCCAGTCCGCTTGCTTGCATGTTGCGCTCTAAGACATCCAGACGCTCTTCGCGTTGGCTGCCGCCAATGATTTCCCCGATGCCGGGGACAAGGACATCCATCGCAGCTACTGTTTTGCCATCATCATTCAAACGCATGTAGAAGGGCTTGATTTCCTTGGGGTAGTTGTAGACGATGGTGGGCTTCTTGAAATGCTCTTCGGTCAAAAATCGCTCGTGCTCGGTCTGCAAGTCCATTCCCCAGACAGGTGGGTACTCGAAGCTGTGCTTGCTCTGTTGCATGATGTCGATGGCGTCCGTGTAGCTGCAGCGGACGAAATCGGCCGTCGCTAGCGATTCTAGGCGGGATTGGAGCCCCTTATCCACGAATTTGTTGAAGAATTCCAAATCGCCGTCTGGGTTGGCGAGCATGGCCTGCACAAGGTGCTTGATGAAGGCCTCGGCTAAATCCATATCGCCCTCTAGATTGCAGAAGGCCATTTCGGGTTCAATCATCCAAAATTCGGCTGCATGGCGTGTGGTATTGCTATTTTCAGCACGGAAGGTGGGGCCGAAGGTGTAAATATTGCCCAAGGCGCAAGCGAAGGTTTCCCCCTCCAACTGCCCCGATACGGTCAGTGATGTGGCGGCACCAAAGAAGTCGTTTTCATAGTCCTTGTTGTCCTGAAGGGGGTCCAAGGTGGTGACGTGAAACATTTCTCCAGCCCCTTCGCAGTCAGAAGCGGTGATGATGGGCGTGTGAACCCAGACAAAGTCTTGCTCCATGAAAAATTGATGCACTGCCGCTGCCATGCGGGAACGAACGCGGAAGACGGCACCAAAGAGATTGGTTCTTGGACGCAGGTGAACGATGGAGCGCAAAAACTCGGGGGAGCACCCCTTCTTTTGCAAGGGGTAGTGGTCGGGCACGCCACCTAAGAGCTTCAGGCTTGTCGCCTGTACTTCCCAGCGTTGCTTGCCTGGGCTTTCGACCATGTGACCACGCACGCTGATGGCGGCACCTGTCCCCATTTCCTTAATCTGCTCGTAGCCTGCGATTCCAGCATCGGCAATGATTTGCATGCTGGCAAGGCAAGAGCCATCGTTGAGTTCAATAAACGCAAAAGCTTTAGAGTCGCGGCGGGTTCTCACCCATCCCTCCAATAAAATATCATCTAAGGCACTATCGGATTGTAGAGCGTTTTTAACAAGAGTTCGTTTGTTCATGGGTCTCCTTTAGCAAGAATATACCACCCCAAGGGGGATGTGGCGAGCACAAAAAACGCGATGGGTACAGGGTACTCATCGCGTAATTTGATACGTGGACCGGGACTCGAACCCGGGACCAATAGATTAAAAGTCTACTGCTCTACCAACTGAGCTATCCACGCACTTGAGCTGCGTCAGCAGCGGATGCGCTAGCAGCGTGGCAAGATTATACATGAATTTTGGCGTGGGTCAACCAAAATAAACATGATGAGTGAATTTTTTTTCAGCAAAAAGTGAGGGTGCGCCTTCGCTAACGCACCCTCTTTGCTTGGTCTGTTATTGATTAGCAACGCGCTCTTTGAGTTCCTTGCCCACCTTGAATTTAACAACCATGCGGGCGGGGATGGGGACATCCTTGTCTGGTGCTTTGGGGTTGCGGCCTACTTTGGCCTTCACCTCCTTGACTAGCAGGGTGCCAAAGTTGCGTAGGACGACGCGGTCGCCCTTAGCAAGGGTGTCACTGATGATGTCGATGCTGCGTTGGACAATCTCAAGGATATCTCCTTGCGTGATTTCGCCTTTGCGTTCAGCATAAATCTGATTGACGAGTTCTCGTTTGGTTAATGTTTGTGGCATAGTATGAATCTGTTATTTGACTGCTGATATTGTACACTGATTCTGTGCGACTTGTCCCGAACAAAAACTATCTGTTAAGTGAAGAATTTGCCACCTTACTGGTAAGGTGTTTTGTCAGGCATTTTGTCAGCAGAGTGTGAATTGCAACATTAAATGCGACAGCTGAATAATTTCTTTCTATTTCAGTTAAGCTGTTCTAGAATGAAAGGTAAAACGTCCATCTAATGATGATGAACATTTCCCTGAAAACATCT
>JAWXTZ010000045.1:0-16239 GCA_044433085.1 Akkermansia sp. | reverse complement strand
TGTCCATTTGATAACCGACACTGAGGGAGGCTTGGCGCCAGAAGTCAAATTTGACACCGACGTTCGCGTATTGGGATTCTTCAACGATATTCATGCCTGGGTTCTTCACCAACTCAACATCTGTGACAAAGGAGACGATGCCGTATTTGACGCCTGCACCAAAGGTGTATTGAGGCTTGATTTCATAGCAGCTGCGCACGCCTGTGCGATTATTGGGGACGGCATGATACTTCTTGCTAACCAGATTTTCAGCGGTAAAACCAACGGAAAGCCAATCGTTATAAGTGTAGGCTACACCCAAGTCAATGTTGGCTCCCGAGGCTTTGTTATCAGCATCCTTGATTGCATCTTCATCAAAGTCTTCTATACGAGCTTCGTAGTCATAAAGGGTGACGTGTTGGTACTTGAAGGAGGCACCAATCTTCAGCTTCGAGTTTTCTTTAAACTTGAACTCGTGAGCAGCGGTCACGCCAACATCCATCGTCCAAATGCCACTGACGGCAGCATAGTCATCATCAAGTTTGCCCAAGTCTGACAAGGCATCCAGTACATCATCAAGGTTTTCGCCATTCTGCAGCGTTTCAATGGCATCCAAGACGGCTGTTGCTTCAACTACGCCCGCTGCATTGACATTGTTGTTAATGAACATGCTCAATGGAATCACGCTATTGGGAACAGCAATATAAGCTGATCCATTAGCCTTAACCGAAACGCGACCACCATTGATTTCTCCAAGTTTATCAATAGCTTGCTGTTGGGTCGTTTCATTCCAGAAATTGCTTTCCAACTCATCAATTAAATCGACAACATCTTCAACGTTGCCAATCATGTCCTTTTCATCTTGCACGTAAGCGCTGAAGTCCAAAGACATACCAAAACCTGCACAAGGCTTGGTGAGTTCGTCATCTTCTTCTGCGGGAGCTTCTTCAAGCTTAACATCAGGGGCGATAGCGGGAGCATCGGCAGCTGGTGTTGCGGCTGTTGCAGCGGCGTCTTTTCCAGCGAGGGCTGGGTCTGCAGCTTCGGCAGCGGCTTTAGCTTCGGCTTCTTCCTTAGCCTCGGCGATAGCCTCGTCGTATTCCTCGCCATAAGTTGCCAAGTGAGCAGGGTTAGTCAGGAAAAGGGTAAAGTCACCTTGGGCAACACCTGCACCGCCTTGCGTAATAGTTTTCACATCGGTTGCGATAGCAGGTAGACCTAACAGTGAGAGTAGTGTTGCTGTAAGTAGTTTATTATTCACGTTTGGTGATAGTGCAGTTAATCGCTGGTAGAACAGCGATAGTTAATTAATACCGCATTTGAAATGCGGAGCTACATATGAAGTATGGTATGTATTCATAAACAATTAGTTTTAAAAATTTATTGTTTGGTGTTTAATCAATTTTTAGACATTGAGATGATACAAAATAAAGAAAAACAATTTTTGCCCTTGACTCCGCATTTCAAATGCGTGGAAGGGCTTAATGAACAGAAGGAAACTGCCGCTTATTTATTAAAAGACAGCGATTTGTCGCTTGTGGATTCTGCACGGATTAGCCTTGAGCTGGTAGAGTCTTTGGGTGGGTGTTGTGATATGATTCGTATTCGCCGCTTGATTCAGCTTGGGGCGGAGGCTCTTCGGGCAGAGGAGACTTCCGTTAGCTTCGCAGTGGCTGTGGAGAAATGCCTCGAAATAAAGGCAGGTCGTTCGGTTCGGACGGTGCAGGATATTCGGCAGACGATGAATGCTTTGATGCGCTGCGAGGAGGGTCTGTCGGAGCGTTCCATTCGGGGAATTAGCAGTTCGGAATGGACGCGCATTTTGCAGAAGGCTTATGGGCATTCTCCCTCTCGCTTTGTGAAGGCGCGGGCGAATTTATCAGGCGTTTATACAGTAGCATTCAAACAGGGATGGTGCGCGGATAATCCTGTGAAGCGCATTGATGTGCCCGAGTTGCAGGAGCGGGTGATTGAGCCGCTGTCGCTGGAATCTGTTGCGGCTTTGATTAAAACTGCGCAGCACCCTGCGCATCGTGATTGTTTGCCTGCGGTGGCGCTGATGCTGTATGCTGGGGTGCGCCTAGAGGAGTTGAAGCGGCTTAGCTGGCAGGATATTGATTGGGATGAGGGGGAGCTTTACCTTGCTGCGCGGCATAGTAAAACAGGGGGTGGTCGCCATATTCCGCTTGGGCGCCCACTCTTAGCCTTGTTGAAGCGAGAGATAAAGAGTGGCTCCATTTGTCCGAAACGTTGGAAAGAACGCTGGCAGTACCTGCGCCAAGTTGCGGGATTTACCCATTGGGTTCCCGATGTATTGCGCCACAGCTACGCGAGTTATCATGCTAAGATGTACCGAGATTTGCCACTATTACAGCTCGCGATGGGGCACCGCGATTGCCGCCTATTGCTAACGCGCTACGTCAATTTGCGGGGTATTACCAAAAAATCAGCGCAGGAGTTCTGGCTGGCTCGTTGGTTCCGTGCATCGTAGCAGTGTTTTTTTTGTCACATCGCGTGTTCAGGCTTCCATCTGGTAGGGAAGCAGGGCATAATAGGTGGGTATGAATCCCTTAACATCTGATTCTCCTAAAAAGGTCTCTTGGTTCTCCTTTTGGTCGCTGACCCTTATTCAGTCGATGAATTCCTTGAATGAGAAGGGGGGGCAGTTTCTTCTCATTGCATTGGGGATTTGGATGGGTGTTGCCTTGGAGTACCCGCTTTCGATTTTGATTGTTCTGCCCTTTGTTCTCTTTTCTCCCTTGGCGGGTTGGTTGGCTGACCGCTATTGCAAGACGCGCTTGCTTCAAGCCATGGTCTTGCTGCAAATTGTGGTGCTGGCGGGGATGAGTTATGGGCTCTTCATGCACCAGATTGGGGTGGCCTTAGCTTTCTTTGCTGTCTTTTGTATCCAAGCGATGTTCTTTAGCCCCGCTAAAAAGGGTTTGGTGAAGGATGTGGTCGGGTCGGAGAATATTGGCTTTGCCAGCGGTATTTTGGAGATTACCTCCATGCTCGCTCTTCTGCTCGGTCAGATTGGTGCCTTTTATATTGTTTACCACCTGCTGAGTAAGTGGGGCATGGATGCTGGTTGGGAGGCCGCTGCTTGGCCTTGTGTCTTCTGTGGATTTGGGGCGATTGTCGTCTTTATCCTCAGCTTGAGCATTCCCCGCTTTAAGCCCGAGGGGACTCGCCCTTTTGCGTGGTCGCTTTTGTGGGAGCATTTTGCGCAGCTTAAAATGCTTTGGGATAACAAGGTGCTGCGCCATTGCGAAATTGGCATTGGCTACTTTTGGTTTATCGCGGGCACGATGATGCTCATTGCCTTGGCGATGGCGAAGGAGGCAAATCCTGTCGCCTTGGCGGGGGATGATTTCATGCGTATTCTCTCTCAGCAAAAGGATTCGGCCTTGCTTATTGCATGGATTAGCGGGGGCTCCATCATCGGTGGGGCGACGGCATCTGTCATCTGCGCGAAGCGTGTTCGGGTGCGGGTGAGTATTGTGGCGGGCTTTGGCTTGAGTATCGCTTGCTTGGCGATGTGCTTTGCCCCCTTTGGAACGGTAGCCTTCTACGCATCCTTGGCCTTGGCGGGCTTTACGGCTGCTGGCTTTTTGGTGCCCCTGAATGCCCGTTTGCAGGATAGGGCGGATAATGATAAGCGTGGTGATGTGATTGCTGCGGGTAATTTGGTGGACTGTTTTTTAGGTATCATGTCTGTTGTTGTTCAGTATGCGATGCACGCGATTGGCATGCCTGCTCAGCTGCAATGCGCCATCTTGTCGGTGACTACGATTTTGGTGACGCTTTATATCCTTGTGCATCGTCGCGCTATGTAAGCTTGCCAAAAGGGTTCTGCTGTGCTATTTTATTGATGTTATGTATCGAAAAGTGCTCCTGCTGTGTACCCTCGCTTGCTTGTCGAGCTGTAGCTTGGAGGAGCGCTTGTCCTCGACGAGCGAGCTGGTGCAGCGTGAGTTTGATTCCTTAAAATCGTGGGGCGAGCTGCCCATGCGCAAAATATCTTGGCAGCAGGCACTCGCTATGATTGATGCCAATAATGTCGATGTGCGACGCACGAAGACATCCATCACCTCGGCAGAGCGCAATGCGCGCAGCGTTTACACGGATTTGATTCCGGGGGTGTCCTATTACACCTACTTCAATCAGTCCATTGAGGAGTGGGCAAATGGCGTTTCTGGAGATAACGCCAGCAATAACCTCAATATTACCTTTTCGGTGCCCACCTTGACCCAGATTCCCTACCGCGTCTATTCCGCGCAGGCAACTTTGTATGCCGCTGAAAAAGCCTTGGAGGGTAAGGAGCGTGAGTGCTCCGTGCGCCTCTACAAATTGATTCGTCAGCAAGAGGTCAATCAGCGCATTCAAAAATTAGGTGATCAAACGACCTACAATCTTCAAAAGACGGCCGAGGATACATCCAAGGAGGTGGAGCGTGAAGATGCCTTCTGGCAGGAGATGGCTTCCCTGCTCGGTGACCGCAGTGCGCGCTGGTATGTGGACCCCGCCACCATGCCCCGCGTCAAGTGGGAGGATTACCAGAGTAAAATTACCCGACTTGATCCGCTGATTCTGTGCCAATTTGCGATGAAGATTGAAGAGGCTCGCCTGCGTCAATTTAGTGTCGCGTTGACCTATCTACCAACCCTTAATACCAATTTGAGTAGCCCATCGCTCTTCACCTCATCGGGTGGTACCTACAGTGGTACCTTCTTAGATAGTGGGGATACCTACCTCAACCTCAATATCAGCTATTCCTTGGATACCAAGTTGAGCACGTGGAATACCTACAAGACCAACCAAGAAAACTACGAGTTGACTTGTTTGGAGGTGACCAACTCCTTAGCTGACCGTCGCGTCCAGTTAAAGACGCTGCTGCGCAGCGTGGAGGAGTACTCGGCATGGCGTGGTTACATGAAAAAGCGCATTGCTTATGAGCGTAGCGCCCCTGTCGGTGCAACAGACTCATACATTGAGAAAAATCAGAACCTGATTAAAATGGAGCGCGAGTTGCTCACGCAGGAGTTAAAGGCGATCGAAAGCGAAGTTGCCTTGGCGACGGAATATGGCTTTGTGAAGTAAGTGCTCTTTTAAGTGCCGATTCCTAAAGCCGCACCGATGATGAAGCCCAGCTTGTTGCTTGGGCATGGAGGGCGTAGGATTTCCGCCCCCTCGCAGCGTTTGACGAGGCTGTCGTTCGGGTTGACGAGGACGGTCTTGTCGCAGATGCTCAGCATGGGTAAATCAGCGGCACTGTCGGTGTAGCCTACATCGGCGTGGGTGATACCATGCTGCGCGAGACGAATGAGTTTATTGCTACCTTTGTTATTACCCGGTGCGGGGACGCGTGGCATGAAGGGGACGCGCTCACTGGGTTCGATGGGGGTGCCTATTGTTAAATCAAAGCCTAAGTTCTTGCCCACTTCCTGTGTCCACCAGTCGGGGGAGGCGGAGCAAAGCACGCAGTGGTCACCCGCTGCTTGGTGTTGGCGCAGGCGTTCTAGCACTTCGGGGTAGATGGCTGGCAGGATTTCTTGCTGGCAGAAGAGTTGGCATTCCTGCTGCAAGCTTTCAGCGGACATGCCCCACGCATAGCAGAGGAAGGCGCGTTTCATCTGCTGGGTGTTGAGGATGCAGCAGGCCCGCAGGATGCCATTGGGCAGGACGGGCAGCAGGTAGAGTCGTCGCCAGCCGTGCCGTTTGAGCACCCAGCGGGCAAAGCGCAGTTGCGAGTCCCCCCAGAAGAGGGTGCCATCCATGTCGAAGAGTGCAATCACCAGTGCTTACCAGTTGCGGGTTTTCCAGAGGCTGCGCTTGATGAAAATCATCAGGATGATGCCCATGATGATGCCGCCCAAGTGCCCCGCTTCTCCACCAGCGTTGTTACCGTTGAATTGGATGGTCAGCGTTGCAATGGCGATGACGACGATGACGAGCGTCCGCAGGCTCATGGTAATTGGCGGGAATATGAGCGAAACCTTCGCATGGGGGAAGAGGAAGGCCGCTGCAATCATCACCCCATAAATGGAGGCCGATGCCCCTACCATGGGGATGAGTTGCCATGTTGAAACTTCCCCCACATAATCGGTGTAGGCAATGAGGTTTTGGATGGCATTAAACTCTTGCAAGCTGCCTGATCCATAGCTGATGATACCCAATCCACCGATGAGGGAGGCAAAGAGTGCACCCGCTATCCCGCAGACAAAGTAGTAGGCGAGGAAGCGCTTGGGGCCAAAGATTTGCTCCACCGCAGAGCCGAAGAAGTACAGCGCCCACATGTTGAAGATGAGGTGCCCGAGTCCCCCATGGAGGAATTGATAGGTGATGACGCGCCAAAACTCGCCTTCCATGGCAAAATTGAACCATGAGTATGAGCCCATCACCTCGAAGATGGATGTGCTGTAGCCCTCTGGCGTTGGGATGCTGTAGATGGCATCTTGCCGAGCCATCATCCCAACCACGAAGACCACCACATTGATGATGATGAGGGATGTCGTGGCGTTGAACCGAAGATTGTTGAGGGAAAACATGGTGTTTTGACGTGTTGGTCGCCTGTTTTGTTCAAATAGGCTTGCTTACATGGGGCCATTGAGGCGCTCGGCGATGTGAGAAATCTCATCGTAGGTGAGCCAATGCTCCAAGTGGCAAGCCGCCTGATCGGCTCGCTCCAGACTCAGCCCCCCCATTTCGTTGAGGAACTGGCGCAAGGTGCGATGCGCCATCATGACTCGCTTGGCATAAGCTTGCCCCTTTTCTGTTAAGGTGACGGGGGAGTATTGCTTGTATTCGATGAGTCCTTCATCGCGCAAGTGACGTAATGCTGCGGTGACGCTAGGTTTTTTGACATTGAGCATTTGGGCAATATTGCTCACTTGAGCCTGCCCCGTTTCGCGGCAAAGGGTACCGATGGCTTCGAGGTAATCTTCTGCGCTTTCGCGCAGGCGCGGTGTTTCATTGTCGCTGGAGTTCATGATGGATTGAGGGTGTTATGATTGGCGTTCAAGGGTGGCCACGCATTCAAGATGCTTGGTCTGGGGGAAGAGGTCGAAGGGTTGCACCTCGGTCACTTTGTAGCCAGCTTTATCAAATTCCGCCAAGTCGCGGATTTGCGTAGCTGGGTTGCAGGAGACGTAGACGACGCGCTTGGGCGCAAAGGCGAAGAGCTGGTTCAGGAAGGCCATGTCGCAGCCCTTGCGTGGGGGGTCGATGACGACGGCTGTTTCATCCGCAGGGAAGTCCACCTTTTCAAAGATGGCCTCGGCACTGGCTGCCATGAACTCGGCATGTTCAATGCCGTTGCTGTTGGCGTTAGCGCGGGCCCAGTCGGCGCTGGTTTCGCTCACCTCCACGCCCAGTACCTTTTCAAAGCGAGAAGCGAGGCTCAGCGCAAAGAGTCCACTGCCGCAGTAGGCGTCCACGAGGTAGCGGGCGCCAGTCGCGCATGCTTGCTCGGCCACGTATTGGGTGAAGGCAGGCAGGATGTAGGGATTGTTTTGGAAGAAGTCGCCAGCGAGGAAGTTGAAATTCAAATCACCCACTTGCTCCGTACAAACAGCAGCGTGGTTGGTGATGACGGTGCCTTCGCTCACGCGCATGAGCAGGGTCGCGCCACGCTTGTATTGGGCGGCGTTGGATTGAACCGCCTTGCGGATGACGGGCAGGGCTTCGTTGAGCTCGTCCATAGCAATGGGGCAGCGGTGCACGTCGCAAACATCGTTGCGGGTACCTGCGCGCAAAAAGCCGATGTTGCCAATCTTGGCATCCTTGGGCTTGTGGAAGTGGGGGGTGATTTTGGAGCGGTAGCCGTAGGTTTTAGGGGAGGCAATGGGGGCTTTCACCTCTTGATCTAAACCAGCTTGCAGGCGGAGTAGGTCGGCGACTTGCTCCCCCTTCCATTGCAATTGGGAGGCGTAGTCGAGGTGTTGGTATTGGCAGCCGCCACAGTAGCCGTAAATGGGGCAAACGGGTTCCACTCGGTGGGGGGATGGTTCAACAACACGTACCAAGTCCGCTTGGGAGCAGTTCTTCTCATTGCGATAGATGCGCGCAATCACCTTTTCCCCAGGTAAGCAGGCGGGGACAAATACAACCCAATTATCCTCCCCCGTGCGGGCAACGCCATGACCTTGGTTGGACAGGGCGTCGATAGTGAGTTCTAATTCTTGGTGGTATTCAAAGGGCGTGGCGACAAATTTGCGTGGTACTTGCTTCATATAAAGGGTCAGATAGGGTGGGGGAGGTAAAAGGGAAACAGAAACGAGGGGGGATTAACCCTTCACTTCCATTGGTAAGATGCCTGGCAGCTTGGGGGTGCGGAATCCGCGTAACTCCACCGCATTGGGGCGTGGGGCAGGGGCGTCATCGTCGCCATTGTCATTATCGCCTGCAGGAAGGGCAGGGCTTGGCAGTGGGATGGCGGTGGGCTCTAGCTCGGGGCTAGGTGCTGGCTTAGCCTTGCTTGGGGTGCTTGTGGGTTTTGATAAGACCTCCATAGCAGCTGCTTGTTGTGCCTTGCTTGGGGTCAGCTGGCCTTGGGCGACTTTGCTCTCGTTGAGTTTGGGCTCGGTATCTTTTTTCGGCTTATTGTCAGCGTGTCCGCGGTTGCTGCCTCGGCTGATGCTGGGCATCAGCACGATGTCGGCAGATTCTTTCGACTCTGCATCACTAGGCACACTCGTGCAGTTGCTCAAGACGAGCATGGATGACAGAGTAACGAAAGGTAAACACTTTAGCATAGCATCAGTCTATCACGCGCGCGCGACATTGGCAAGCTTGAATCCTGTCAAGCGTGGCGTCGATAGAATGATGTATCAAAAAAATCAAAATTTGATACAAATTGCTTGACTTTGTTTCGCTCTCGTGTAAACTACTTCCCACCAGAAACGCGAAACACATTTTCTATTATCTATCATGGCACACACACAATCTGCAAAGAAGCGCATTCGTCAAACAATCACTCGCACAGCTTACAACCGCGCTGCTCAATCCCGCGTGCGTACACTTCGTAGAAGGTAGCTACAGCTGTTGCTGCTAACGATAAGGCTGCTGCCCTTGCCGCATACAACGAGTTCTCCTCCGTTGTTGATAAGGCTGCTAAGAACAACATCGTTCCTGCTAACCGCGCTGCTAACTACAAGAGCAAAGCTGCTAAGGCACTTGCAACAATCGCCTAACTAAATTTTTAGTTTTACGTTTTTGAAGATGACGGAGCAGTGGTTTGATACCACTGCTCCGTTGCTTTATTATCCTTTTCATGAATCAAGATCGTAAAGACCTCGCGCAGGAGATAGCCGAAAAACCCCAGCAATACAAGATTTGCGAGGTCTGCGGAGCCATCATCCAACGGAGTGAGGATATCTGCCCAGAATGCTACGCCTATCGCTTCAACGAAGATGAGCAGGCTATCCGCAATCGCGTAATCGATATCGCCAACAAGCCTCAACAAGCCGTCGGGCGAAGTGATCATTACCGCGATTAGTCGCGCAGCGTCGCTTCGCTCCAATGGGGAATTGGAAATTGGGAATTGGGAATTATAAAATTAGCGGGCTGTCGCCCGAGGGTAGCTGCAAAGCCTGCTCCGTAGTAAAAAATAAAGCACCGATGTACAAGTTGCATCGGTGCTTTTTAATTTGAGCTTCGCGCAAGCTTTGCTTCCTTGCGCGTAAGCGCACAAACTTCTAATTCTAATTCCACATTGGAGCGAAGCGACGCAGCGAAGCGACAAATAAAGAGCAGGGAATGCCGAAGCATTCCCTGCTAGTAAAGTTACTGGTTATCGAGATAACCGAGTTGAAACTTAGGCGATGGAGTCACCGAGCTTCTTCATTGCGTCAGCAGCACGGTTGGAGTAACCCCATTCGTTGTCGTACCAACCGCAAACCTTAACCATGTTACCACCTACAACGTAAGTGAAACCGGAGTCAAAGATGCAGGAAGCAGGATTGGAAACGATGTCTTGAAGTACGAGGGCTTCTTCGGAGTATTCGAGGATACCCTTGAGTGGGCCTTCAGCAGCAGCCTTCATGGCAGCGTTGATTTCAGCAACAGTTGCGTCCTTCTTGAGAACTGCAACGAAGTCTGTGAGGGAACCTGTAGGTGTAGGAACACGGAAGGAAGCACCGTTGAGGAGACCGTTGAGTTGTGGCATTACTTCGCCGATAGCCTTAGCAGCACCCGTGGATGTTGGGATGATGTTGATAGCAGCGGAGCGCATGCGACGTGGGTCGGAGTGAGGAAGGTCGAGGATGCTTTGGTCATTCGTGTAGGAATGAATTGTGCTCATCATGCCCTTTTCGATACCGAAGGTTTCGTCAAGAACCTTGACCATTGGTGCAAGGCAGTTGGTGGTGCAGGAAGCGTTGGAAACGATGTTGTGCTTGGCAGCATCGTATTCTTGGTCATTGATGCCAAGGCAGAATGTGAGGTCTGGGTTCTTTGCAGGAGCAGAGATGAGAACCTTCTTAGCGCCAGCTGTGATGTGACCTTCAGCCTTTTCGCGTGCTGTGAAGAGACCTGTGGATTCGAGAACGACGTCTACGCCGAGTTCTGCCCATGGAAGGCCGTCTGGACCAACGCGATCAGCGAGAATCTTGATGGAGTGACCGTTGACAACGAGGTTGTCACCGTCGATTTCAACTGTGCCGTTGAACTTGCCTTGAGTGGAGTCGTACTTAAGCAAGTGAGCTGTTGTTTGAATAGGTGTAAGGTCGTGGATAGCAATAACCTTCTCAAGTTCAGTTTGAGACATGGCGCGCAATACATTGCGACCGATGCGTCCGAAACCGTTAATAGCGTATGTAGCCATAATAGTGAGGATGTGGATTTAATTATATTTCTACCGCCTCAACTTAAGACGATAGCTCTACCGGATTTTACGCTTTTTGGTTTATTTGGTCAATACATTTTTGCGGCTTTTGGTAATTTATTGCACCATGATAGATATATCTTGTATTTAGGGGTAGAAATTGCTGGGAACTTTTTGTATACTAGGGAACCGAGATGATTAGCCTAGACAACAGAAGTTCTGAAACCCTTGTCCGTTATTGGGCGACTAGGGCGATTGAGCTTGCCCAGTCGATTGAAGATACGAGTTTGGATGAATCCATCGCCCGTGTCCAATCTGACATGGAGCTGCTCAAGCAGGATAGGCGAGTTTTGGTGGCTGGTGAACGAGGCAGTGGCAAATCATCAATCTTGGCGGGCTTAGCGGGCTTGCCTTTGCTGGCCAAGTTCGCCTTGGACGAGCCCTATGTCCGCTGGCGTTATTCCTGCCGCGATGGGGACGCTAGTCATTCTCGCTTTATTGTTGAACCCGCCATGCGCGGCATCGAGCTGGTCGATACCCAGCCGCTGGAGCTACCCGAACAGCTGGATGTGGTCAAGGACTTGGCACGCGGGGCGGATGTCTTGCTCTGCGTTCTCAACGCGCGAAGCCCCCAAAGTGATTTGTTGTGGGGGCTGATGGAATCCCTGCCCAATGACTGGTTGGGCCATTGCCTCTTGGTCGTTACGCATAGTGATTCTCTTTCCGTCGATGATGCCCTACAGCTTAAATTGAGTTTGCGCGAGCGCTGTCATGCGGTATCCAACCGTGCGGTTGCTAGCTACTTTGTTCCCGTGAACGATGCGCAGACCGTCGCGGCCTTTGCGGAGAAGGTGGATGAATTGCTCAATGGACCAGAGGGTCATCGGGGTAGCATCAAGCGGGTTGCCCAAGCCTGTGATTCCTTGCTTTATGCCGAGCACGCGGTGCTTTCGGCGCGCGAATCGCTGCAACGAGCCAATGCGGGCTTTGTGGAGGGGATTGACCGAGAGATTGACTACTTCCAAAGCAAGCAGCAAGAGGGGCTTGATGGCGCCATTGACCACTACTTTAGTGTGGCGCGTGAGTCCATGCCCGGCTTTGCGCGTGTTCTGTGGCGGGGGCTGAACCCCTGTTTGACACCCTCTAAGCTGCTGCGTTTGGAGTGCTTTGCCGAAAGTGCAGAACTGTTTTATTATCGATCCCTGTGCAAGGAGCTTCTTGAACGCCAAGCCCAAGCCGATCACATTTTTACCTTTAACTGCGAGGCGCATTGGAAGACTTCGCGCCCCCGCATGCAAAAGGCCTTGGCCTGTGATATTGGTGCCTTCAGTGCCCAGCAGCTTGAATCGTCCTTGAGCGATTTACGACGCACCTTCATGGTGCAGTTATACGATGCCTTTTTAGAGCAAAAGCTGCGCTTCCGTTTCCACGAGCTCTTGAGGGGTCGTTTCGCTTGGTTGCGTGGGGGATTTCTCTGTTTCTGCCTGCTGGTGGTGAGTGCGGGCATCTTGGGTTCTTTAAATGAAGAGCAGTGGGCCTTTGCTTTGCTTGGGGCTGCGGCTGTCGTATGGTTGATTTCCAGCTTGGCTATCTTGCGAACGTCTTACTCCATCCGAAAGTCCATGCTGGCTGCGACGGATGAGTTGGTGGTGGCGATGAAATCCTACCTGCACGAGCCCATGGGTGATTACATCATCCGTCGCGTGACCTGCTACCGTCGCATGTACGTGCTACCCCGACAAACACTGGCCAAGCAGAGTGCAACTCTCTTGCCCATGCAGAAGGAGCATTCCGACATCCATCGTCAGCTCCGCGCCCTGCAACCCCATTTGTAATGTTAAACGACACATCTAGTATTGCTGTGTTAAAAAAAGCCCCCAACTCCTAAGAGCTGGGGGCTTTTGATATTACAATGAAATTGGGAATTTACTTGCTGTGTACGTTGAGCATGTCAGCGTAGGTTGGGACAGGCCACATGGTGGCGTCTACCAATGCTTCGAGGGCGTCAACGGTGGAGCGGGCGTCATTCATGGCGGCAATCATGCTCTTGGCGCAGCCTGATTCGATTGCTGCTTTGAGGGCGTCAATCTTGTCGGGCATTTCGTCGTAGAGACCACCGATGGCGTTTGCCTTGGATGTTGCGGCCTTGAGACCTGCTGTCAGACCAGTTGCTTGGATGCTGGCAACGGTGCCGCAGATGTCGGTCATTTGGCTGGCGATGGCTGGCATGTAGAGGGTTTCAATCATGCCGAGAGCGGTCTTGGCTTCGATGTCGATGCTCTTTTCAAAGTTTTCCTCTTGGACTTCTTGGCGGGCGAGTTGTTCTTCGCGGCTCAAGATGCCATACTTTTCAAGCAGGGCAAGGACGGGCTCTTTGGAGAGAACCTTGAATGCTTCTTGGGAGGTGCGGATGTGGGGGAGACCACGGCGTTCTGCCTCTTCAACCCATTCATCGGAGTAGCCGTTACCATCAAAGATGACGCGGTCGTGTGCCGTGAATGTTTCGGTGAGGTATTTATCAACTTCTGCATTGAAGCTTTCTGTACCTGCGAATGGTGCGAGGCGGGTGACGGCTTCTTCCATGGTTTCGCAAACGATGGCGTTGAGGACGGTCATTGGCCATGCGCATGTTTGGGAGGAGCCAACGGCACGGAACTCGAACTTGTTACCAGTGAAGGCAAATGGGGAGGTGCGGTTGCGGTCAGTCGTATCCTTTGGAAGGGCAGGAAGAACGTCAACACCAAGACCCATCGTTGTGGAGCAGGCGGAAGTGGTAGCACTACCCTTCTTGATTTGGGCGATGATGTCGCTCAGCTGGGTACCAAGGAAGATGGAGATAATCGCAGGAGGTGCTTCGTTAGCGCCCAAACGGTGGTCGTTACCAGCCTTGGAGATGGAGGCGCGGAGCAGGTCAGCGTGGGTGTCGATACCCTTGACGATGCAAGCGAGCAGGGTCAGGAAGAGGCGGTTTTCGTGTGGTGTCTTACCGGGGGAAAGCAGGGAACCGAGCTCTGGTGTGCTCAGCGACCAGTTGTTGTGCTTGCCGGAACCGTTGACGGATGCGTATGGCTTTTCGTGCAGCAAGCAGACAAGGTTGAACTTGAGGGCTTGACGTTGAAGGATGTCCATAATCATGACGTTGTGGTCAACAGCAACGTTGCATGCTTCAAAGAGAGGAGCAACTTCGAACTGCGCAGGTGCAACTTCGTTGTGGCGGGTCTTGGAAGGTACGCCCAATGTCCACAAAGCGTGGTCGACGGAGGACATGAATTCCAGCACGCGTTCCTTGATGGAACCGAAGTAGTGGTCTTCCATTTGCTGGTGCTTTGGTGGCAGGGTACCGAAGAGGGTGCGACCTGTTTCAATTAAGTCAGGGCGCTGGATGTAGAGGTCGCGGTCGATGAGGAAGTATTCCTGTTCTGCACCGAGGTTGGTGTCGATGCGGCTTGGTGTGTGACCAAACATGTTGAGGAATTTTTCGGCCATGCCTTCGATAGCGGCCATGGAGCGAAGAAGGGGGGTCTTCTTGTCAAGTGCTGCACCTGTGTAAGAGCAGAATGCTGTTGGGATGCAGAGGGTAGCTGTGTTTTCCGTGCGCTTGATGAAGGCTGGGGATGTTGGGTCCCAAGCGGTGTAGCCACGAGCTTCGAAGGTGGCGCGGATACCGCCGGATGGGAAGGAGGAAGCGTCAGGTTCCCCTTGGATGAGGGTCTTGCCTGTGAATTCGCAGAACATGCCGCCCTTGCCATCGGGTTCGATAAAGGAGTCGTGCTTTTCAGCGGTGGCTTCGGTGAGGGGTTGGAACCAGTGAGTGTAGTGGGTAGCACCCTTGGCCATGGCCCAGTTCATCATTGCCTGTGCGACTTCATCTGCAATGGATGGGTCGAGCTTGCCGCCCTTTTCAATCGTTGCCATGAGCTTCTTGAATGCACTCTTGGAAAGGTGCATTTGCATGGTGGTGATGCCGAATGTGTCGCTGCCGTAGAGTGCTTCAAGAGCCTCTGTTGGAGATAATGTTGTGTCTGTAGCCATATCTGTTGTTTTGTTGTGGAAGATTATTTTGTTGGGACAAGTTTCACTTGTCATTACCTACTATGCAAATAGCGTGCCAACTTTCTATTGTATTTTGTAAGACGCTTATATTTAGCTGGTAATTTTATTCTCGTCTCTGATGGTAAAAGAGGCTCTTTTACAAAAATGTAAAAGAGCCTCTTTTGTTTGACAAAATTGTTTAACAAATTTGTTAAATTAAATCAAGCTGTGCCTTCGCTGGCTTGTTTGGCCAAATCTTCTTCGATGGCCTTCATGATTTCTGGCGACGGGCTGAAATTCGCATCGTGATGCGAGCTGCGAATCAGCGGTCCGCTGGCGACATTGGTGAAGCCCTTGGCGAGGGCAATTTCCTTCAATTCTTCAAAGACTTCGGGGCGGATGTAGTCCACCACAGGCAGGTGCTTGGGGCTGGGGCGCAGGTATTGACCAAGGGTCAGGATACTGACACCATGGGCGAGTAGGTCATCCATGCTTTGCTCCAATTCCTCACGGCTTTCGCCCAGCCCGAGCATGATGCCGCTCTTGGTAACAACCATACCGGGTGCCATTTCCTTGCAGCGACGCAGGACGTCGAGCGACATGCGGTACTGCGCACGGAAGCGGACAAGGGGGGTGAGGCGTTCCACCGTCTCCAAATTGTGGTTCAGGATGTGCGGGCGCGCCTTCATGACCGTTTGCAGGGAGGATTCCTTACCATTCATGTCGGAGATGAGCACCTCAATAATCGTCTTGGGGCTCAGCTTGCGAATCAGGCGAATCGTTTCAGCGATATGCCCAGCAGCACCATCGGCCAAATCGTCACGCGTGACCATGGTGACCACACTGTGCAGCAAATCCATTTGAGCAACAGCTTCCGCCACCTTGCGGGGTTCCTCGGGGTCAAGCGGCTTAGGCTTGGCGGTACGCGTCGCGCAAAATCCGCAGGCGCGGGTGCAGAACTCGCCCCCAACCATAAAGGTAGCGGTGCGCTTGCTCCAACATTCACCACGGTTGGGGCACATCGCCTCCTCACAAACCGTGGTCAGGTGGTTGCCCTTGACCAGTTTGGAGACCTCTTTAAATTGTTGCCCCTTGGGCAGTTTGACCTTCAACCAAGAAGGCTTACGTTCATGTTGCACGCTCATCGCGCGGATTATATAGCAAAAGTGAAATTTAGGCAAGCTTTGGCAGACATTCCCCTTTATTTATAGGTAAATTGCAGGAAGTTGCCCATGAGATTTTCGTTGCGCACTTGAACTTCGGCGGGCACATCGAGGATGGTTGGCGTGAAGTTCCAAATGTACTTGATGCCAGATTGAATCAGCATCTCGGCGGTCGCTTGGGCATGTTGGCGCGGGACGGTGAGGATGGCAATCTCCACCCCGAGCTCCTTGGTTTTGTCGGGG
>JAWXTZ010000044.1:0-16314 GCA_044433085.1 Akkermansia sp. | reverse complement strand
AGGGGGGGGTATGTGGGGGGGCATCAGTGCTCCTACTATTTGGTAGGCGTGTCATCGTCTGAATTTATTTATAATAGATAGAAATCATGATAAAGCAAGGATATTTTAGCAAATCTCATAAAAAAGGCCTGCACGGATGAAGTGCAGACCTTAATTGAGGGTCAATTATCTAGAGGGCACCTCTAGACCCTCTACAATCTCTTGACTTTCCTCCAAGGCTCGCTGGCGGTTGGCGCGCAGGTGCATGCACCATTTTTTAAGCTCATCACGCCTCAGGAAGGTGCGCTTTCGGGGGCCTTGTGGGGATGGGATTCGGACATGGATAGGGCTAAGCGACTTGTCGTGGATGGCTCGCTGAATGGTGCTGCGCCCCACGCGTAGGAGTTTGGCCGCCTCCTCTGTCGTCAGCAGATTCGCAATGCTCGCCTCATCTACAAGAGGCAATTTAGCGGCGGCAATACTCTCGACCTTTGACTTTTTCCAATAGATGACAGGCGGGCTGGTGGCGCAGCGCACAAGCTGAAAGCAGACCTTCTTGCGACGCAGCATGATGCGGGCTGCCGAAGCGCTGCAATGAAGAATTTTGGCAGCCTCCTCTGTCGTGATCCCCCACTTTGGGGGGGTAGTATAAGGCAGACCGTCCTTCGGGCAATGACCAGGTTTTACCTTGAGAACCTCATCGGGGTAGACAACTCCGGGGATATCGAAATAGCGGTTACCGCCTATCCCCGTGAGCTTACGCTTAATCAGGTTAGGCTGGACCATGGTCAGAAAATGCAGAGCCTAACGAGAGGGTCCGCTTTGCAGGTGTATGTTTTTTCATCGGATTATAAAAATCCGCAACAGTTAAAACATCATCAATTAAAAATAAATTCTAGACCATTTGCAACGAAAAAGCCCCTGTTAACGCACGCTGCTTCTAACAGAATGAAATAAAAAACAATGAAGCTAACTAGATTTGGCAAGTTCAAAAAGCGCGGCATGACTCAAAGACCATGGGGCTATCGCTTGCTTGCAGCAAGCTTACCGTAGCTGCACTGGGGGTAGCAATCAGCCGCCTCGGCATAATGAGCCTTGGCCTCCTCGGGCTGCTTGAGCTCCCGCTCATAGATACCCGCTATTCGATAGAGGATAAGAGCCTTATCCTCCGCATCAGCCACGGCATCGTGCGCTTGCCTCAAAAGCTTGATGGCGGCTGGGGCATCCTGAAAATGAAGGCGTAGCAAGTTGGCGTATTCCGTCCAACCACGCAGTCGCTTAGGGTGCTGGGCGCAGTAACTCGCCAAGGGCTGTAAGTCTTCGCGCGTCGGTGTGCTGCCCAAGTGCTCAAGAATTTGCATCAACTCATCATCCTCGGACGAATAGCAGGAGTCCTGCCCCGTCATCCAATTGAGCAAGACCGCACTCATCTTGGGCAAGACCATCCGCCTAAACAAGAGGAAGAGAATCAGGGAGATGATGATAGTCACCGCAAGCCCCAAGAGGCATTGCTCAAAATCAAGCCCCGCATCCACTTGCTGCGGGCTTAGGGAAATATCATCCGGGACGCTGGGGAAAAGAAGATGCGCCAGCCCCTCCTCTCCCCAATAGAGCATGGCCGCAAGGACTAGCCCCAACAAGGTGAGGAGTCGAAGGAAAATCTTCATGATTTAGCAGAATGCTCGGGGTAGGGCATATCCCGATGCTTTTCCACCGAGAAGAGGATGGGGGCTCGCTTACTACCATTGTGGCAAGTCGTGCGGGTGACCGTGAAATGAGCTAGGGGTAGGGACTCAAAAAAGTCGGAGACCGCGTGAAATTCTGCCCGACCACTATCGTGCCCAGAGTAGGTCATCACGCAGAGCCGCCCATGGCGAGCCAGCAGAGCCAAGGCTGCGCACAGAGCGGGCAAGGTACTATCCGCCTTGGTGGTGACATCTCGTTGAGACCCTGGCAGATAGCCTAAGTTGAAGAGGATGACACGCTGCCCCGCAGGGACGTGTAGCGCCATCTCTGCATGGGAGCAGTGATGCGTCTGAAGAACCTTTTCATAACCCGCATCCGCGAGGCGTTGCCTCGTTGCCACCAGTGCAGACTTTTGGACATCAAAGGCATGCACGCAGCCCGAAGGGCCAACAGCCTCGGCCAGCCAAAGGCTATCATATCCATTGCCCGCAGTCGCATCAACCACAGAGTCACCCGATTGAAGCAAAGGGCGAAGATGAAGGGGAACAAGCTCTAAAATCCGCATGAGGTGCTAGAGGGGGGGGTGAGAGTCTGTAGAAGGGGGTGCTTACTGGGCATCTGGTAGGTCATCCATCTCCAGATAATTCAGAGCAATGGTGCGGTTTTGGTTCTTGGGGTCGCGGACTTCCACCTTCATTTGCTTGAAGAACCACGTACCATCGGCAAGGCGTTGGACAGAGGTGATGGAAAATCGCTTTTTCAGCAAGCCATCAGCACCATAACCATCAATGCGCCACGTGGTGCCATTCTCCTTATCCAGCCACATGCGCACCCATGCGTATTGACCGACATTGCGTTGGGGATTCGCCACTTCGATGATGTAGCAATCGCGCCCCTTGATGCGGCTGTTCTTTTGATCATCAATCAAGCGACCACCCTTCCAGTAGAGGAAGCGCATCGAGAGATCTTCGTAGGAGACATCGGAGCCTGCAATCTTTTCCGCATAGTCCTTGCCAGACATTTGGCTGGCCTTACCATTGACCACCTTGAGCAGATTGACATTCTTATCCTTAATTTGGGCATCAAAGCGGTGCCAAACCTTGTCTTGATTGAATTGAAAAATAATGGTTTCGCCACGGGCACTCAAACTAAAGGGGACTTGAAGGCTAGCCTTGCGAATATGGCCCAGCACATCGCGATCACCCTGACTGACCATACTTTGACGGACAGCCGAAAGAATATCATCAGCAGCAGGCTCCGCCCAAGTGAGGGGCGACAAGCATAGGATGCTTAAGACCATAAGAATAGAGTTGCGAAAACGAAGCATAGAATACATATACCATAAGGCGCGCCAAGATGACAGTTTTTTTTGTGGCTGCACCCAGAAATATCTACCGTCGTAAACACGTTAGCGCACCACCGATGCATCAAATAACCGCCACCCGAATAAAAATAGGTAAAAATAGGTGCCACTCAACAAAAACAGCCGTGAAGAGTACCTGATAAAAACGTCAGCTCTGCCTTTTATGCTTGAGACGAGCAGCTCATCATGTTATTCTATTGAGCATGTCTTTTAGGTGGCTCTTTCAACTCATGATCAGCTTGATGCTTGTTCTGCTGGCGACTCAACCCGCAGAGCTACAAGCGCAGCAGCTCGTGAGCCGAACGAGCAGCACGGGCAACTCCGCAGCCAAGTGGCAAACCTACACCATTGAAGGCGTGGAGTACGTCAAACTCAACGACCTATTCAAATTCTACCGCTTCGTCCAACTGAAGAAGACGATGCGCGCTGGTTACATCACCTATGGTGCACAAAATCGCTTTGTCTCCCTAAAAGCGGGGCATATGGATTTTTACATGAATAATTTCCGCTACATCCTCTCCTACCCCATCCGCACGATGGGCAGTGCCTTGATGGTGTCCACAACCGATGTCAAAAAACTCATCGACCCCGTGTTGCGCCCCCGCTTCGATCGAAGCTCGGGCAAGGTGACAACCGTCGTCCTTGACCCAGGGCATGGCGGGCATGATGCGGGTGCTGTAAGCTCCTACGCCCGCGAAAAAGATTGCAATTTACAACTGGCGGAACGCGTGCGCAATCTCTTGGTTAAAAAGGGGCTCAAGGTGGTCATGACGCGCGATAGGGACTACTTCCTCACCCTGCAACAACGCGTCAACATTGCCAACAAATACCCCAATTCTATCTTTGTAAGCATCCACCACAACTCCGCTCGCAGCTCCGCATCGGGGATAGAGACCTTCACCTTGGCACCCAAGGGAACCACATCCCCCTTCGCCCGCGCTAAAGTCAGCAAATCATTGAGCGGCAATAATCAAGATAGCGAAAACATCGCACTGGCAACCGCTGTCCACAGCCGCGCCATCAAGGCATCTGGCGCGGTAGACCGCGGGATTCAGCGCGCGCGCTTCTCCGTTCTCTGCACCATCCAACGCCCTGCTATTCTGTTTGAAGGAGGTTTTGTTAGCAACCCTAAGGAAGGTAAGTTGATTAGCTCCCCCGCCTATCAAGACAAGTTGGCCAAGGCCATCTGCGAGGGAATTTTGAGTTATTGTGCCATTGTTGGTGGGCACCAAGGCTTGAAACAACGCACGAGTTCAGGTTCCTCCTCCTCACGTCCCTATTATTCTGGTACACGCTATGCCCAATAAGATTTTGACCTATGGCCTGCCGCTCATGGCAATGCTGTCCACCCTGTCCCCTGCCCCTCTATCGGCCTTGGAGCCACGCACCCAGCCTTGGCGGCAGGTAAGCATCGCGGGGGTGGACTATGTTTCACTGGCCGAGGTGATGGCTTTTTATGATTTAAAGCTGCAAGCCCAAGCAAACTCGGCCTTGCGCTATGCCAACCCATGCACCAGCGTGGTCTTGGATGAGCACATGCCCTTCATCCTCATGGATGGAGTGGCCGTCAAGCTACTACACCCCCTGCGGAAAGATGGGCTTGGTGAGCAATTGATAGCCAAGCAGGACTGCATCCATATGCTCGACCCCATCTTGCGCCCCCACGCCATCAGGCCCCAGTGGACCTTGCGTCGGGTCGTGATTGACCCCTGCCATGGTGGCGTTTTTCAAGGGGTGCGCGCCAGTGAGCGAGCGGAAAAGTCCGCGCTGGTTCTCCAATTGGCCCAGATGCTCAAGGCGCGTCTGGAGTCGCAGGGCTTTGAGGTACTGCTCTGCCGCAGGGATGATTATTACGTCAACCCACAGGAGCGCGTGGACCTCGCCAACAACACCGCTGACAGCATGCTGATTCAACTGCGCCTCAACGATTATAATGAGCAGCTGGGCGGCATCCAAAGCTATATTGCAGAACCATCGGACGGACGCGCGACCGATGGACTTAATGCAGCCTTGGGCATGGCTGTTCAAAGCTACTTAACTGTGGGCACAGGTTTTAAAGATGATGGATTGCGCCGCGTCAAGCACGACATGCTTTCGGGCATCCATGTACCAGCGGTCTGTGTTGCCTTGGGCAACATGGGCAGCCCCCAGCAACGCCTCGACTTGCATGACAAGGCAAAGCAAGAGGCGACCGTAAGTGCCCTACAAGCCGCCATCAACGCTTTTGCCGTCGCGGTTGCGGTACCACAAGAAGCCACCCCTGAACCAGTCCCCGAGGCCGAGGCCACACCTACCCCCACACCAGAGGTGGAGGAAATCCAAGCCGTCGCTTCGCTCCAATTGGAGCGAAGCGACGAATAACAAGTATTTAACGTGCTTCCACAGGGGCGAGTCTTAGGCTGAAGACATGTACGCCTTTTTCATCCGCCGCCCCATTGTAGCCATTTGCCTCTCGCTCATTATCTTGATGGGTGGCATCATCGCTGCCCTCAGTCTGCCCATTGCGCAGTACCCCAACATCATCCCACCGCAGGTGATGATCAACACGTCCTACCCTGGGGCAGACTGCTTCACTGTGGTGGATTCGGTCGCTTCACCCATTGAACAGCAGATGAGCGGGGTGCAGGATATGGACTACATGACCAGCACTTCCACCAACGAAGGAGCACTGAGCTTGCGCGTGCTCTTTGAAATTGGAACAAGCTCCAAGATGGACCAAGTGCTCAGTTACCTACGCTACGCCCAGTCCAGCGCCGAGCTGCCCACCGAGGTGCAGGAGATGGGCGTGAGCATGCACACCATCGAAGGCACGCCCATGTTGATTTATGCCCTCACCTCCCCCGAAGGGGATTACGACAATCTATGGATGGCCAATTACGCCTACACCACCTTGGTCAACCCATTGCTGCGCACCAAGGGGGTGGGCAATGTGGATGTCTATGGCTCGGGCAAATACGCGATGCGCATCTGGCTCAAACCCGACCGCATGGCGGCCTTAGGCATCACCGTCAGTGATATTGAAAGCGCCATCCAAGCCCAAAACTGCATCAAGCCCATGGGCAAAATGGGCGGACAGCCCACCCCCGACACCCAGCTGACCACCTACACCGTGCGCTCCCAAGGGCGATTGAAAGACGTGGTGGAGTTTGAAGAAATCGTCGTGCGCTCCGAAGCCAACGCGCAAGTCTACCTCAAAGATGTCGCCCGCGTGGAATTGGGCGCCAAGCAATACGATTTGGACTGTTTTTACAATGGGCAAGTCTGCGCCCTCCTCGCCATCTACCAAAGCCCTGGCAGCAACGCCTTAGAGACCGTCAAGGGCGTGGAAAAAACCTTGGCGGACTTCCGGCTACCCCCCAACTTAGCCCTGCACCAAGTACTCGACACCACCACATCCGTCCGCTTGGGCATCAAAGAGATTGTGCAGACCCTCTTCATCGCCCTCGCCTTGGTGATGCTGGTTGTCTTCATCTTTTTACAGGGCTGGCGCGCCTCGATCATCCCCCTTGCGACCGTACCCATCAGCATCGTGGGCACCTTCATCGCCTTCCCTCTCTTTGGGATGCAAATTAACACCATCTGCCTGATGGGCTTAGTCTTAGCCATCGGCTTGGTGGTGGATGATGCCATCGTCGTCGTGGAGGCGGTGCAAAGTCGCTTGGATGAGGGCATGGAGCGTTTGGAAGCGACACATGCCGCCATGAAGGAGGTGGCAGGTCCCGTCATCACCACCGCCTTGGTACTCTCGGCCGTCTTCTTTCCCTGCATGTTGTTACCGGGGATTACGGGGATGATGTTCTCTCAATTTGCGGTGACCATTGGCATCTCCATCTTAATTTCAGCCTTCTGCGCCCTGAGCCTCAGCCCCGCCTTGGCCGCACTGCTGCTGCGAAAGAAGGGGGCGGGCAAGTCGCTAGCCGCCCGCGCGGGGAAGGGATTCAACCGCTGCTTCTCGCACCTGCGTCTGGGGTACTTGGGTCTTTCAGGCTGGTTGATTAGGCGCGGGCTATTCAGCGCCTTGCTGCTCATCGCCGTGCTTGTGGGGCTCTTGCCCGTCTCCAAGATGATTCCGAGCAGCTTCCTACCGGGGGAGGATGAGGGCTACTTCTTTGGGACGCTGCAAATGCCCTATGGCACCGCACTTCCAGTCACCTCGCAATCCACCGCCAAGATTGCCGCCCAGTTGCAGCAAAATGAGGCCGTGGAGGCTGTCGTGTCGGTCAATGGGCTCAACATGATGACAGGGGTGGAAAGCCCGAACAACGCCTTCTTCTTCATCAACCTCAAACCATGGTCACAGCGCGACCCCAAGACACAGAGCGCGAAGAAACTCTCCAAACAACTAATAGCTGAAATGGCCGCGCTCGACACAGGCGGAATTGGATTTTCCATGACCCCACCCCCCATCCCAGGGGTGGGCATGTCATCGGACGTCAGCATCATGTTGGAGGATAGGGCGGGGCGGGGCGAAGAATATCTAGCGCAAAACACCCTCGCCTTCATCGGAGCCGCCGAAAAACGCCCCGAAATTGCCATGGTCATGAACTTCATGGCCAGTGATACCCCCCAATACTTCCTGAAAGTTGATGAGAAAAAAGCCCTACTGCAAGGGGTCAATTTGACAGATGCGTACAAAACCCTGCAATGTTACTTGGGCAGCCTCTTCGTGGACTACTTCAACCGCTTTGGCTACCAATGGCGCGTCTACATGCAGGCAGATGCCGAAGCGCGCATGACCCCCGATGCCCTCAAGAAATTTTACCTACCAGGGACCGATGGGGTGCAGGTACCCTTGGACTCCATCGTCACCTTAGAGCGCAGCTCGGGACCAGGATTTCTCATTCGTCAAAATATGTATAACGCCAGCATGTTGGAGGTCGTTGGGGCCGATGGCTACTCCAGCGGAGAGGTCATGGCAGCGCTGGAAGAGGTCTTCAACCAAACCATGCCCAGCGACATGGGCTACGGCTACACAGGGATGAGTTATCAGGAACACAAGGCGGCCGAGGGATTGGGGATAGCGACCCTCTTCCTACTCTCGGGCATCTTTGCCTACCTACTGCTCGCCTCGCTGTACGAAAGCTGGCTCCTGCCGCTAGCGGTGTTCATCTCGCTCCCCATCGCCATCCTAGGAGCCTTCTTAAGCATGCACTGGGCCAAACAAGACTTGAACATCTATACCGAAATTGGGCTCATCATGCTCATTGGCTTGACCGCCAAGAACGCCATTTTGGTGGTGGAATTTGCGCAAAATCGCTTGGCGGAAGGGATGAGCATCCTCCACGCAGCGCTGATGGCGGCACGCGTGCGCTTACGCCCCATCTTAATGACCAGCCTTGCCTTCATCATGGGTTGTATACCGCTGGTACTCGCCACGGGGGCGGGGGCATCGGCTCGACAGGCCGTTGGATACTGCGTCATTGGGGGCATGGCTACAGCCGCCTTCATCTGCATCTTCTTTAACCCCTTCGCCTACTATATCATCGCCAAGCTGCGCCGCAAATAAGCCACGGCAGCGCATTGCTCTATTCACGGCTGCTTTGTGGAGATTGGCTTTGTTTTGTTGCGCAAGGTGATGCGCCATCACGTTTGCTGTGGTTTTATCACTATTCACAGCTGTCTAAGAAATAAGCCTCTACGATGCGCAGCATCGTGGCTGGGGGCTGGGGTGCTAGCACCCCAGTGGGGTTTGGGGCTAGCCCCAATGGGTCTGGGCAAAGCCCAGCTGGCAGAGCCAGTCGCCCAGCTGTCCCTCCCCTGTTATTAGTAAATGTCCGCATGGCAAGCCTAGCATTACGCCACCCGCCCAGTTGGGCGACTCCCCCTACCTTCGGGCGCTAGCCCGCTAACTTCCACCGCCGCAAGCGCGTTAGCGCACCACCGATGCTCCAATTTAGGCGACGCTAAACAAAGCAACCGTGAGTAGTAACGTTGTTTTATCACCAGCCCCAGCTGCGCCCTATTGACAAGCCCACACCTAGCTGATATGCTGTGACTAGCATGTTTGACCCTCATTTATTAGCTCAATGCAGCAATGCCCTCGGCATCTCTGGTTTTGAAGCTCCGCTGCGCGCCCTCATCCGCCAAGAGCTTGCCCCCTACCCCAACTTACAGCTGCAAAGCTACCGCTCGGGTAATCTCATTGCCACGAAGCAGCATGCCCAAGCCGATGCTCCGCGCCTGATGTTAGCTGCTCATATGGATGAGATTGGATTCATGGTTCAATCCATCACGCCCGATGGCTTCCTGACCATTGTCCCCATCGGTGGCTGGTGGAACCACACCTTGCCCAGTCAACGCATGCTGGTGCGCACCACCCATGGTCAACTCATCCCCGCCCAAGTGGGTAGCAAACCACCCCATCTTTTACCAGAGTCCCAACGCCGTCAGGTCTTGCCCGATGAGGCTCTCTGCATCGACCTTGGTGCCAGCTCCGAGCAGGAGGTACGCGCCCTTGGTATTGCCGAGGGTTGCCCCGTGACTCCTGATGTGCAGTTGCAGCAACTCGCCATCCCCCACCGCTGGATGGGTAAGGCCTTTGATAATCGCGTTGGGGTTTACACTTTAATCAAATCCATGCAGCAGCTCGCCCATGAAGAGCTGCCCTGCACCCTGATGGGTGCTGGTACGGTGCAGGAGGAGGTGGGCACACGCGGTGCCCGCGCGCTGGATGCCAATTTGCGCCCCGATATTGTGATTGTGTTGGAGGGTCCGCCCGCTGATGATACGATGGGCATGCCCAGCGTCGGCCGCATGGGCGTGCTGGGGCAAGGGGTTCAAGTGCGCCTCTACGACCCTACTAATATCACCCCACCCGAGCTGGCAGACTTTGTCCGCCAAGTCGCGCAGGAGGAGGACATCCCCTGCCAATGGGCCGTGCGTCGCACTGGTGGCACCGATGCTGCCGCTAGTTACCCCAACTGGTCGGGTACCCCCGCCATTGTCTTGGGGGTTCCTGTCCGCTACATCCATGCGCATAATGGCATCTTGGATGACCGCGATTTGGATGCCATGCTGCGCCTTGCCCAAGCCATCATCCGCAAGGCGACGGCTACCCAACTTGCCCCTATCCTTGACCCCATGCCATGAGTGATACCGTGAAGGAGCAGCCCGCACGCCCCCGCGCCGAGTGGGTGGATGTGTCGCGCACGATTGCCATGTTCTTCATCATGTGGCTACACACCCGCAATGCCCCCGTGGCCATTCATGGGGCTGTTGGTGGGGGTATTGCCCTCTTCTTTTTGATGGCGGGCTACTTCATGCCGCGCGAGGCTAAACCCTGCGCCAAACGAGCCCTTGAACTGGCGCGCACCTGGGTGATTTGGATGATCATCCCCTCTGTCTTTTATGTGATGAGTGGCTTAAATTGGGAGTGGGAGCGCGGTTTAGGCTGGGGCGTTGGTGCGTATAATGCGCCCATGTGGTTCTTGCGCAATCTGGTCATTTTCCAACTCATCATGGCGGGCCTGATGGCTCTGCGTTTTTTACCCAAGCACGCCATCCCCCTGACCATCACGCTGATGTGCTGCGCCTACTTCACCGAGTGGGCGGAGCATGTGACCATCTGCTTCACCTACATGATGGTGCTAGCCTTGGGGTATTGCCTGCGCAGCATCAAGCTGGACCGCATCCACACCTACCTGCAAAGCAACATGCTGGTCATGGCGGCGATGGCGCTCATCATCCTGCTGCAACCCGAACTCGTGCGCGAACTCGCCCAGCTGTGGGATGTCAAATTCCGCATCCCTAACATCCCCGTCCGCACCATGGCCTACGCACTGCTCATGCTCCTTTCAGGCATTGCGATTGACAAGTACCTACCCCGCTTAGCCGCCCCCATGGCGGTGATTGGTCGCTGCATGCTCTTTATTTTTGTGGCGCACTCCCTTGTCTATGGTTACATGATTTATTTAGAGTCGCTTGTTGTGGATGGCATTCAACTCGATGGCTGGTGGACCCCACTTTGGGTCATGCCGCTGATGGCATGGGTGAATCTAAAATGGCAGCATTTTTTCAAGAAAAAGAAAGCGGCTTGAATCACTAGCCCCCGATGTGTTATGCTAGGGGTCTTAACATCCCCCTATTACTACCTCCCTATGCGTATTCCTTGGTTCACTCGTCAATCGAAGCTCTATGTCGGTCTAGATATGGGTAGCTCCTTCTTCCGCATGGTGGTGGAGCAACTCTACAGCGATGGAGAATCCCGCATCCTCGGTGCGGTTGAAATTCCATCAGCTGGGATGCGGCAGGGGGAAATCTCTGACGCCAGCATGGTGGGGCAATGCCTGCGCGACCTTTGTCGCCAGTGCGAGCGGGAAGCGAAGGTGGAGATTGCCACCGTCTACCTCTCTGTCACAGGGGCTCATTTTGCGGGGGAAAATAATCAGGCATCCTACCGACTGCCCGAAGAGGAGTACTTGGTCAATGCCCAGCACATCGCCATGGCGCGCGAAAAGGCGCGGGGTTACGTGGTGGCAGACGACCGATTCATTGTCAATGACTGGTGTGGTCGTGTCTTTATTGACAAGCGAGAGACAACGCGCTTCCCCATCGGGCTGGCGGGTCGTACCTTGGATTTGAATTGCCACGTCATATCGGGGCAGAGCGAGCACCTGCAACGCAGCCTGCATATTTTACGACAACTCCCTGTGCAGGTGGATGATTTGGTCTTTGCGCCCTTTGCCACAGCACAATATGTTTTATCCGAGCCGCAGAAGGAAGCGGGTGCCATCCTCATTGACATCGGTGGGGGCACAAGCGATTACATCTGCTACGAGAAGGGAGATGTGGTCGCCTCGGGCTGTCTCGCCATGGGCGGGCTCAACATCAACCAAGCCATACTGGGGGAAACCAGCCTCAGCTCGGGGCGAAAAATCAGCATGAAGGCCATTGAATACCTGAAATGTCATGAGGGGGATGCCTTTGGCGACATGAACGATTTATCCTTGGCCAGCTACTGCGATGATTTGGGGCTGCACCCACTCAACATCGAACGCGGGCTGCTCAATCGAACCATCAACAAGTGCATGAGCGACATGCTCGGCCGCATCCAAGTGAGGTTGCAACGCCTTGGGGTCTTGCGCGCGGGCATGCACGTCTACCTGACTGGCGGGGGCAGTTTGATGCGGGGAGTCGATAGCCTTGCGGGGCAAATTTTTGATTTACCCGTGCATCAGCCTCAAATCAGCAGGGAAGAGGAGGACGTGAAGTTTAAAAACACGGCTTGTTTCAGCACGGCCATCGGCTTGCTGCGCTATGCGCAGATGCAGGAAAAAGGCTTATTGTGAAGCCTCACTAATATTCGGGACACGAAAGCTACAAAGTGGTGCCAATTTGCGACAAAAATCGCACGATTGGCTATCATTCTGGATTGTACTTTGATTCAGCGCTAATTTTGCAAGGTCCCCTCACCTATCCACCTTCAAACGCGCCCTGCCCATCGCCGCCATCATGCCCTGCTGCGTCCCCTTCGATATCACCGCCATCCCCTCCTTCAAACCACTCCCCATCACCTGTACCCAGTTATCCGATTCCACCCCCAAGCTCACAGGATTCATGCTAACCTTGCCCCCATCCTCATAAAGGAGGAGCATATTCTTGCCCTGAACCTGCACAACGGCCTCCACCGGTACCATCAACACGTCCTTCTTCACCCCCATATCCGCGCGAACTAACACGTACATCCCCGGCCTCAATAGCTCATCGGGATTCTCCACGCTAGCATCCATCATCAAGCTACCTGTCTTCGCGTTTACTTGGTTATCAACCCCTCGAATTTCGGCCTTCAGGGGGTAAGTTTGACCATCCGCCAACAAGACATCCAACTTGGCTCCCACTCGTAATGCCCCACCTACCCCGCCTTGGCGCAGCCAATCCTGCTCGCTGATGCTAAAATAGATGCGGATGGGGTTGAGCATGTTCACGATGACCAAGGCCGAGCTAGCAGGTGACACGTAGCTACCCACAAAGGCACGCGCAAAACCCACCATGCCGTCCATGGGCGCACGCAGGGTGCAGTAGGATAAGTTGATGTCAGCCTGCGCGGCTGCCGCCTTGGCTGACGCGAGTGATGATGCCGCCGCCTTGGCGTTTTGCACCGCATCGGTATAGGTTTGGCGTGAAACAGACCCACTGGCGACCAATGGCTTGTAGTAGTCCACATCCTGCTGCGCTTTCTTATAGCTCGCCTCCAGCGACTGCACTTGCTGCCTTGCCTCATGCGCAGCTTCTAAATACAAGTCATCTTGGACTTGGTAGAGGACTTCCCCCTTGCGCACCAATTGCCCATTGGTGAAGAGCCGCTTTTCAATATACCCCTTGATTTGGGGTAGAATGGGCGCCTGCGCGGTACTGACCAGCTTGCCAACCCATTCGCGCGTTTGCGCCATATCCCCCTTCTTGATGGGGGTGGTGGAGACGGTGTACTCTGGCAGCATGGGGGCGGCCTTAACCGTCCGTTCACTTGGTTTGCATGATGCCAGTAAAAAGCTGATGCCCAGCGAGAGGCAAAGCAATGGGGCGAGGCTCGAAATCTTCATGTGAGGTAAGATGTCAAGCCCCGCCCCAACATTCAATACTTGGTAGTACGGGGTCGCTTCGCTCCAATTGAGAATTGGGAATTGGGAATTAAAATAGAGCGCCCTATCGGGCGGGAAAGCAAAGCAAGTGCGGAACTGAATAAAGAAGCACCGATGCAACTAGTGCATCGGTGCTTAAATTTTTACAGGGGAACTGGCTTTGCAGCTATCCACGGGGCGATAGCCCCGCTAATTTTTAATTCCCAATTCCCAATTCCCAATTGGAGCGCAGCGACTAAGTTCCCAATTTTTAAATCACCCGCGCATGGATGCGAGCTTTTGCTCATCCAGCTGCTCCCATGGCAGGTCGTTACGACCAAAGTGACCATAGTTGGTGCTGCTGGTGAAGATAGGGCGGCAGAGTCCCAGCTCCTTGACAATGTCAGCAGGTTTGAAGGAGAAGTTTGCCTTCACGCGTTCAATGATGATGTCCTTGCTCACCTTTTCTGTTCCATAGGTGTTGACATCAAGCATGATGGAGACGGGGGATGCCTTGCCAATGGCGTAGGCCACTTGCAATTCGCAGGAGTCGGCAAGACCTGCCGCGATGATGTGCTTGGCAGCCCAGCGGCACATGTAGGCGCTAGAGCGGTCCACCTTCGTGCTGTCCTTGCCCGAGAAGGCACCACCACCATGGCGACCCATGCCACCATAGGTATCAACAATAATCTTACGACCCGTCAAGCCCGAGTCACCATTGGGTCCACCAATGACGAAGCGACCTGTTGGGTTGATGAAGAATTCTGTCTCGGCATCGACCAAATGGGCGGGCAGCACGCGCAAAATCACATCCTTGCAGAAGCTACGAAGGGTTTCGATGTCCACCTCTTCAGTGTGTTGCGTGCTCAGCACGACGTTCATGATGCGCTCGGGGCGACCCTCTTCATCATACTGCATGGCCACTTGGCTCTTGCTATCGGGGCGCAACCAGCTCACTTCGCCCGACTTGCGAACGCGGGTGAGCTCCATCATAATTTGGTGGGAGTACATGATGGGGGCAGGCATGAGCTCGGGGGTCTCATTGCAGGCATAACCAAACATGATACCTTGGTCGCCAGCACCCTGCTCGCAACCATCCTTACCATCAGCCGCAACGGCATCAACACCTTGGGCGATGTCGGGGCTTTGGGCACTCAAGTAATTGGTAATCTCCACCGTTTCAGCATTAAACACGGTATCATCAGCAGGCGTCTTGTAGCCGACAAAGCGAATGGCATCACGCACAATTTGGTCATAGTCAATGACGGCCGATGTGGTGATTTCGCCAGCCAAAATCACATGATTATCCTTCACCATCGTCTCGCAAGCAACACGAGCAGCAGGGTCTTGCGCTAAGCAAGCATCCAAGACGCTATCAGAGATAAGGTCAGCAATTTTATCGGGGTGTCCCTCACCGACGGACTCGGAAGAGAAGATGTGGCGTTTATTCATATGTTTGGAATCTTTTAAAAGAAGAGTTGTTAACGCGCGGTATTTTATCAAGAAAAAAAGGCTTGAGCAAGTTTTAATATGTGACATTTCAAGTCAGCAATTTGATGCTGGCTACAACAAGTGAGATGGGGGCTTGCATCACCTAGTCTTACTGTGTTATCATGCACTTAACGTATGATTACTTACCCCACCACGACGCCCGCGACCTTAACAACCAGCATCATCGGAATTGGTGGTGCAGGATCCAATGTCTTACGTTGCCTCCCTGCCCCGACCAAGCAAGACTTACAGCTCTTTTGTACCGCCTTGGATGACCGCTTAGCCAACACCAATGAGCACGCCCACTTTGTGCAGCTGGGCACCCAACAATACCATGGCATGGGCACTGGGGGCGACCCGATGCTGGGACTGCGCGCCGCACAAGAGTGTTCCCCCGCGCTGGAGGCGATGATAAACGAGCGCGATTTGGTGGTTTTGGTAGCTGGACTAGGTGGGGGCACGGGTTCTGGCGTCACCCCCTATCTCGCCCAAAAGGCGAAGGATGCTGGATGCTTCTTAGTCAGCGTTGTGGTGATGCCCTTTGCCTTTGAAGGTCCCCGCCGCCGAGAACAGGCAGAACAAGCCTTGGCGCAATTATCCCAGCTCTCCGACTTGGTCTTCTGCTTTGAAAATGACTACATGGAAGCCCTGTTGGAGTCCCACACAAGCGCGCGTTCGCTCTTTGGGGAATCCGACCAAATTTTATCCCAAGCCGCTGCCTGCGTGCCCATGATTGCGACGAAACCGGGGATGATTCACTTGGGCTTAGATGACTTACAAAACGCACTGACGAACGAAAACGCCCGCTGTCTCTTCGGCATTGGTCGTGCCAGTGGTGAGACCCGCGCCATCGATGCCGCCATAGCGGCCTTGCAATCCCCGCTGATGAACAAGAAGTTCCTGACCGCCTTGGGCGACAAGATGCTCGTCCACATCGCGGGCGATGAGAGCATGAAACTCTCCGAAATCCGAGAAGTTATCGAGACCCTGCGCCACCAACTCCAAACCCCCGATTTGGAAATTATCTTCGGCACCTCCACAAAAACCAATTGGAATGACACCCTCCGCGTGACCCTCATTAGTGCCATCAACGCAGAAACCATGCGCGCCAGCATGGCAGAAGAAATCACCGAGGAAAAGGATTTGGAAATCGAGCTCGTCGCCATCCCCGAACCAGAGCTGGAACCCGAGCCAGAACCTCAGCCTGAACCCGAACCCGAACCCGAGCCTGAACCCGAA
>JAWXTZ010000043.1:0-16338 GCA_044433085.1 Akkermansia sp. | reverse complement strand
AGTTAAAATGCAAGGTTTTAGAGGGGGTATCCCCCTATTATCATGCATTTATTATACCATAAATCATTTATAATTGCACTAATAATCAGCAGCTTTTTGACTTATTCAGTAGACATTACATAAGGCGCACTAAATTCACATTTTATTTAAATTTTTCTAAAAAAATGAAATGGTGGGGCTAATCGCGGCGTTTATAGCGTAAGAAAAGCTCTTCGTCAACAAAAACTAATATTTTTTTATTTCATGAAATCTTTTGCCAGCTGACGAAGACTTTCCAAGTCATTGTTTAGGGCTTCATCCTGCACGCGCAGCAGCAGCATGTCCAGCACGCGCTTCATGTCAGGGCCTGGTTTCATTCCCATGGCAATGAGGTCATTGCCCGTAATCGCTAAATCTTTAATCGTGTAGCATGCGGGCAGGGCTAAGACCTCTTCCATCAAGTCCTCGGCGATGGTAATCTCTTGCAGTCGATCGGGGTAGTTGCTGCTTTGCTGTGCTTTTAGGGAGGCGCGCTTGAGCTGGAAAAGCTGCTTGAGGGCAGGCAAGCCCAATCGACCAATCAAATGGCGCATCCCCGCACGTCGCGTCGGTAACACCGCCATGTGGTTAGCCACCAAGGTGGTGACCGCATCCATGCTAGCATTATCACTCTTGAGGCGGCGCAAGGCCTTTTGGGCAATCAGGTAGCCCTCGTGCGCGTGACCAATGTAGCTCCCCTCGTCATTGAGTGCTACTTGATAGGTCGCAGGTTTGCCACAGTCATGGAACAGGGCGGCAAGGCGCAAGACATCATCCGCTGGGATGGCTGCTACCGCGTGGGCCGTGTGCTCCCAGAGGGCGTAGGCGTGGTGTTTATTATGGGGCTCAAAATCAATCATGGGCTCCAACTCGGGCAGGATGATGCGAAAGACCTCGGGGAAGTACATCATCATGCTACGCGCACCCGACCCGACCAGCACGCCCTTGAGCTCCTTATAGATGCGCTCCACGCTCACATTGAGCAGCAGCTCGCGACCGCTGCGAATCGCCTTGGTTGTCTCCGCGTCCAAGGCAAAGCCGAAGCGCGATGCAAAGCGAAGCGCGCGCATGATGCGCAGGCCATCCTCCTCAAAACGCTCGGTCGCCACACCAACACAACGAATCAGGCGCGCCTGCAAATCCTGCTGCCCATTGAAGCAATCGACCAAGCCTCGCGTGGGGCTGTAAGCCATCGCGTTGACGGTGAAATCACGTCGTGCCAAATCCTCGCGTAAGTCAGAGACAAATTGAACCGCATCGGGGTGGCGGTTATCCGAGTAGGTGCCATCTAAACGATAGGTGGTTACCTCCACAGGCTGCTTGTTGACCATCACCGTAATCGTGCCATGCTGCAAGCCGGTTTTGATGCAATGATAATCGGCAAAAACGCGCAAGGACTCTTGGGGGCTTGCCTTGGTGCAGACATCCCAATCGAGGGGAGTTAAGCCCAGCAGCGAATCACGAACGCAGCCGCCGACGACATAAGCCTCGAAACCTGCGGCTTCCAACAAATCTAAAACCACCTTCGCGTGCGCAGGAACATTGATACAAACAGACATAAAAATAAGGGCGAGATAAAGGACGCAAAAGTCCCACACCCCCACCATACCAAGCAATCAAACAAATTTCAAGCGGAAACTCCATCGCTGCGACCAACTTCATCAAAAAACATCACGAAAATATGTTTGACAGTACAAGCTCAAAAGTTTAAGCTCTAGACTAGCTTACTCGTTCTGCAATCATGAAAATCCCTCAAACATGTTATCGTGTCTGCCTAGCGGCTTTGCTTCCCATCGCCCTAGGTATCGGAATCACGCAGTGTGGTCACAAATCAGGCAATGCCGACCTCAATCGCATTGATGGGGATGGTCGCACCCCGATGATGCACTATTGCGAGCTTGGCGACACGGTCAAGGTTCAGGAACTCCTCGACCAAGGGGCGGATATTCACCTGCAAGATCGCGAGGGTAACAACGCGCTGATGTGGGCTTGCAGCAGGGGGCAGCTGCGCATCGTTCAAGCACTCATGGATGAGGGGTCTGACCTTAACGACCAAACCATCCGAGGCACGACTGCCCTGATGATGGCCATTCGTCGGGGGCATGGCGATATCGCTAAACTTTTGATTGCGCAAGGTGCCGACATCCAAGTGCGGGACCGCAATCGCAACTCCGCCCTAGCTTACGCTACCGCAGCGCGCAACGCGCCCATCGCCCTGTTGCTCATCAAAGAAGGGGCAGATATTAATAATCAAGACATCAATGGGCTCAGCGTGCTGATGCTTGCCTGTAAACAGGGGCAAGCGAGCATCGTGAAAGCCCTGCTGGATGCGAAGGTGAACATCAATGCCAAGGGACCCAAGGGCTGGACGGCACTGCGCTATGCCCAAGCCGCCAAGCACTCCGACATCGAGGGGCAGCTAAGACGCGCTGGTGCAAGGTAAATAGCTTACAACACATCCTTTTCACTACTTTTACTATGTGTCACTCCACCTTTCACCACCGCCCTTTGCAAGCCCCACCCATCCAACGGTGCCAGCAGTTATTTACTGCTGCCTACACGGGGAAGCTAGCCACCCTGCAACAACTCTTTTGCCAAGGCAATCCCTCCTATCTTAAGGATGATGAAGACAACACGATGTTGCATCACGCCTGCCTGAAAGGGCATGGGGATGTGGTGCAACTCCTCCTTCAATCAGGGGCGGATATCGAAGCGGTCAACAGCACGCAAAATACCCCGCTGCATGCCGCTTGCGGAATGGGGCAATATGAAATAGCACGCCTTTTACTGGCTCATGGAGCCAATGTGCAGGCGCGGGATAATGATGGATTCACCCCGCTGATGCTGGCCTGTAATCAGGAGTTTGATTCTGATATCTGCCAACTCCTCCTTGACTACGGTGCGGAGATTGAGGCGAAGGATAAGTATGGATTTAGTGCCCTGAACTACGCCTGCATTCGATTTAACTCCAAGGTCGCGCAAAGCCTCGTCGCGAACGGAGCTACGCTAGAAGCACCTAATGGAGATATCAATCTAGCCCTTCGCTTTGCCGTCAAAGGCTTGCTTAGCGACAATGTGAGGCAACTGCTTGCCCAAGGGGCTGATCCCAAGGCCAGTTGCTATTTTGGCAACACGCCACTGATGCTGGCCTGTCAACAGGGCTGTATGGACTTGGTGGATTTATTCCTGCAAGAGGGCGCTGAGCTGAATCGCCAAAACAACAATGGCTGTAGTGCGCTGATTAAAGCCTGCCGCAATGGGCATACGGATGTCGCCATCAAACTTATCGAGATGGGTTGCAGTATCTCCCTCCAAGACAAGTACCAGCAGCGCGCTATCTCCCTAGCGGCCGACATGGGGCTGCTACCTGTGGTCAAAGCACTCCTACCTCAAGGGGCGGTCATCAACCACCGCGATTACTTTGGCTTTACCCCTCTTCTCGCAGCCTGCCAAAAGGGGCATGCGGATGTCGCACGCTACCTCATTGAGCATGGGGCTGATGTCACTGCTAAAGATGAAGATGGCGATGATGTGCTGTGCTACGCCCTCAATAGCCATATGGATGAGATTGTATCCCTCATTCGTTCCCAAATTTCATAAATTTGCAAAATCCCCTGTAGATTTTGAAATCAGAGGGCGTTTAATAGAGCTACAAGGGCAGGTCTTCAAATGCCCCCTTTGCTCAAACTTAACATCCTCACCATCAAATGAAAAGAAGTATCCTAATCCTCGCTCTTAGCCTTGCTCCCCTCAGCTTTGCACAAGACGCCCCCGCAGACAATCAAGCCCCCCAACAAGGTCGCCCCGACCGTGCGCAAATGCATCAACGTGCCCTCGAAAAGTTCGACAAGGATGGTGATGGCAAGTTGAACGAAGAAGAGCGCGCAGAAGCCAAAGCCTTCCACCAACAAATGCAGAAGGAAGGTCGCCCACAACGCCCAGAAGGTGCCCAACAAGCTCCTGCTCCAGAAGGTGAAGCCGAGGCTCCCCAAGGTCCACGTGGTCCCAAGGGCAAGAAGGCTCAAGCCCCCAATCGTGCCAAAGCTCTTGAAAAATTTGACAAGGATGGTGATGGTCAGTTGAATGAAGAAGAACGCGCAGAGGCCAAAGCCTTCCGTCAACAAATGAAGAAGGAAGGTCGCCCACAAGGCCCAGAAGCCGCACCACAAGGCGAATAAGGATTTTCATTCCCATTTTTAACAACCAGCATGCTCCCCGCGCATGCTGGTTTTTTATATACCTGCGAGTGGAATTCACGCCTTGATTTTTCGACAAAACGTGATAAGGTATTCTAATCATGAAACGAGTTCTCATCGTAGGTGCTGGCCTAGCTGGCAGCGTCATTGCCCGAACATTAGCGGAGGCAGGCATTGCCTCCACCGTCATCGACCGACGCGAACAACTAGCTGGCATGTGTTATTCCTCCCGCGACGAAGAGACTGGGGTTGATGTCCATCGCTTTGGCCCCCACATCTTCCACACCAGCGATGAGCGCGTTTGGGACTTCGTTAATCGCTTTGATCAATGGTTCCCATGGGTCAATCACATCAAGGCCAAAAATGCCAAGGGTGTCTTCAGTATGCCCATCAACCTGCACACCATCAACCAGCTTTTTGGTACCACCCTCAACCCGACCGAGGCTCGCCAGTTCATCGAAAGTAAGCAGGATAAAAGCATTACCCATGCTCAAAATGCCGAAGAGCAACTCCTGCGCTTCATTGGTAGGGAGGTGTATGAAACCTTTTTCCGCGATTACAGCACCAAGCAATGGGGGGTAAGCCCCAAAGAATTATCAGCCGATATCATCAAGCGCATCCCCATCCGCTTTAATTATGATGACAATTACTACTTTGACAAGTACCAAGGCTACCCCATGAGTGGCTACACCCAGCTGGTCGCCAATATTCTTGATCACGAGCTCATCACCATCAAACTCAACACCCCCTTTGAGCACAGCATGAAAGGTGACTACGACCACACCTTCTTCTCGGGGCCCTTGGATGAATACTTTGACTACCAACATGGGGATTTGAGCTATCGCACCGTTGATTTCGTCTACGAACGCGGGGAGGGCGACTTGCAAGGTTGCGGCTGCATGAATTACACCGACATGAGCCAAGCCTTCACCCGCGCGCATGAGCACAAATACTTCTCCCCATGGGAAGAGCATGAAAAAAGTGTTCTGCTCTATGAATACAGCCGCGAGGCCAGCCGCGATGACGACCGCTTTTACCCCAAACGCATGCCCCGCGACATGGAACGCCTGCCCCTCTACATGGCCATGGCCGAGGCCGAGCAGGGTATCTCCTTCATCGGGCGATTAGGCTGCTATCGTTACCTTGATATGCACCAGGTCATTGGTCTTTCCTTGGACTACGCTGATGCCGTCATCGACTACAGCGAAGGTCGCAGCAAACAGCTCGGCAAATGGGCCATCAACCCCCTCTAAATTCTCAAGCCATGTTTCGACAAAGCCTACCCATCCTGCTACTCGCCATCAGTTGTATCTTGAGCCCTGCTGATGCGGCCATCTGGAACAACTGGGGCACCAAAGGCACGACCCCTAGCAGTGCCGTCACCAGCCGTGCCGATGCGGCTACCCTGAACGCCATCCCCGACTTCCCCTCGTGGCCTGACTTTACCCCCCAATCAGCATTGGCTGAACAGCGAGCAGCCGTCGACAAGGCCAAAGCTAAAATCACCCAACTCGTCACCATGCCAGAGTCGGAAATGACCTTTGAAACCATTTACCGTCCCTACGACCAAATCATGGGCGATTATGCCGATGCGACCAACCACCTCGGCTTCATCCACCTTGTCCGCGACCTTGATGAATGGGTTCAACCCAGCCAAGACATCGCCAAGAGCGACCGCGACTTCCTCGCATGGATTGGGCAGAATGAAGAACTCAAAAACGCCCTGATAACAGCGGGCGAGCATGAGCCCGAAACAGCCTTGAGCGATGGTGATCAGTACTACGTCTACACCACCCTGTTGCAACTAGTCGAAGCAGGTGCTGACCTCGACAGCGCAGACAAGGCGCGGCTTGACGAAATTCAGCACCAACTCAGCGATGCCGAAAACGAATACGACAGCAACATTATTGAAGCAGGAAACGAATGCTACGTCCTTGTCACCAAGGATGAAAAGCACCTGCTCGATGGCATCAGCGACGAGGCGATTGAGGATGCCAAGCAGCGCGCTATTGAAGAGAAGAAAGGCAGCCTGTTTAAACCCGCTTGGCTCTTCCTCGCTGACTATGGGCTCCTCGCTCAGGCCGAGCAATCCGACATGCGGGAACGCATCTGGCGACAACTCGACCAAGTAGCCACCCAAGCCCCCTACGACAATGCACCACTGCTCGACAAAATCTTAAGCTTAAGGCAGGAGATGGCTCAAATGCTCGACTACAAGAGCTTTGCCGACCTAGAGGCCGACAAAACCATGCTTAGCGACAGCCAAAATGCCATTGATATCGTGGATGTCATCCACCAACTCGCCATGCCCCCCTACCAAGCCTTCATGGCGCAACTCAAACGATACATCACCCAACAGAGCGGCAAATACCAAATCAGCATCAAGCCTTGGGATACCTTCTACTACCTCATCAAGCGCGACCAAGAAAACAACAAGTTCGACCAATACGAATTCTGCCAATACTACCCCTATGAACACGTGCGGGACTACTGCTTGGACTACTTTGGCCGACTCTTTGGGCTGCGCATTCAAGAGGTACCCAGCCAGTACGCCCCCATCGGCTCGGGCAAGGCAATCGCCCAAGGAAGCATCAGCGTCTGGGATCCCCGCGTGCAAGTCTACAGCGTCTTTGACCGCGATAGCAATCGCTACCTGGGCTCCTTTTACTTGGATGCCTTTGAGCGTGCCGAAAAATCAAGTGGGGCGTGGGCTTACAGCATCCGCAACAAACCACGGCTCAAAGCCCTCATCCTCAACATTGCGCCCAGTGGGGAAGATGGACCAGATGTTCTCGCTGGGGCAGAAATCCATGAATTTGTTCATGAGCTCGGGCACGTCCTGCACTTCATCATGAATGAGACCGAGCTTAGCCAGCAATCCGCCGACCGCTGCGCCCAAGACTTCATCGAAACCCCCAGCCAGCTGCTCGAACAGTGGCTCTATGACCGCAGCTTCCTCAAAGCACTCTCCAAACACGTCAGCACAGGCAAACAAATACCCGACAAACTCATTGATGCCTACATCGCCAATCGGGACAACTGTAGCCAAATTGATGACATTGCCCACCTGCAAGAAGTTAAACTTGACCTCGAAATGCACCTCAACTACAAGAGCAAATTTCAGGGTAAAAAACTCAATGATGCCAGCAAACAAATCCTACAAGGCTGGGATGTCGTTCTGAGCACCGCCTGCAACTCCCCCGCCTATCGCATGAGTTCCAGCATCAGTGGGGGGTATCGCGCCAAATACTACTCCTACCTGTGGAGCCACCTGCTCGTGTCCGACATCTTCTCCGTCTTTCAACAGAAGGGGCTTGATAACAGCAAGCTTGGGCGACAACTGCGCGAGAAAGTCTATAGTAAAGGCGCCAGCATGCCCCCTATCTTCTTGGTCGAAGACTTCCTTGGGCGCGAAATTGAACCAGATCCCTACTTCAAGCATAAGGGCTACACCGACTAATCTGATGCCGTAGCAGGTTTTTTCAGCCTGTACGAGAATTGGGCTTCACGTCAGCCCTAAAACATTGTATAACTAAAGGGGACTTCTAATTTCTCGTCTTAAAGCCATAGCACATTAGAAAAAATCACGCAACAGCCCATCTCGCGAGGTATTTTGGACGTATTTTGTCCATTTTCTCGTCGAATAGTTACTATACTCCTTCAAAAATGAAAAAAATACGCCCCAAAATCCTCTCGCGATTTTGGGCTGCGAGAAAATAGAAGCCCCCTAAATCCATGCCCATATGCCCCCAATGTCGCAGCCATTTCCACATGGGTGCAAAAGACCAATGCCCCGAATGCGGTTACTGCCTACCACAGGCAGAGGCCTTGCTCGGCTATGGGCTTGTGGATTTTCCCCGCGTGCTGGATGCCGCTGGCGTTCTCAGCCACGATGAATGCCTTCAGCTGACCCAATTTCTTGAAAAGTTGGAGCGCAAGATTCGCCCCGTCGCCCTCTGTGTCTACATCACCGACCGCGGGCAGCGCGAAGAACTTGCCATGCATGCCCACTGGATACTCAATCATGCCCAAATCAACCACAAGGCCTTTGGTCGGCGCGACCGTCGCCTTGCGATTGAGGAAAGCAAGATGCAGATGGATTTTGCCCACAAGGAGACGGATTCGGCCGAGCCCCTTTCCCCAGCATCCCCTGCGGCACAAACGATGCCCGAGGGGGAAGAGGAGCTACCCACAATTGAACCGCCCCGACGCCACCAGCGACGCCACCGTTTTTTTGCGCGTTTGAGGGAGCTTTACGATCAAGTATTTTACCCCACCCCGCCCCCTGTGGAAAAGGAGTGGATGCTGGTACTGGTGATGGATGTGCAATTGGGGCGCGCCCTTTTCAGCTGGGGCTACCACTTGGATGCCTACATCAATGGGGAGGATGTGAGCGCACTGATTCCCTGTGCCAACATGCAGTTTCGCAACAAAGATGTGATGGGTGGCATCAAACGCGTGATGCGACGCGTGACCCGCCATGTCGCAGGTCGCGCGCTGGATGTTAATGCGATGATACGCCACGATAAGCGCCATCAATTCCAAGAACAGATGAAGAAGGCCGCCCAAGAGGCTAAGGAGATGGCCACACATGCCGCCCCCTTACTCATCGCCAGTTTGTTCCTTGCAGCGGGGGAGCTTAGCCATGCACAGGATGCCCCCACGCTGACACCGCTTCCCACCGTCGCACCGACCGAATTTGAGGGAAGCCCCGCGAGTGAGACAAGCTTTCCGACGTGGAGCAGCCAAGAGCTTTTGTTGCTCCAACAGGGGCAGATGGCAAAGAGCTCGCGCGCGCTCTTTGCCGTGCCACGCGCCTTTGCACCTGCGCCACCACCCGCACCACCTGCGGAGAAAATAAGCGAAAAGGATAAGAAATCCACCAAGAAAAAATCGGGCAAGGAAGAGAGGAATCAAGCCGCAGAAGACGCAGAAGTCGCAGCACCAATGCTCCCGAGTTTAAGCCCATGGATGGCACCCAGCCCCGCCTTGGATGGCGCCCATTTTGTCGATGAGCAAAACATGCTCAGCGAGATGGAAGCACGGGACATCCAGCGGCAGCTCGCCTTGCTCAATGCCAACAAGAACTACCACCTCTACCTCTGCGTGATGGATGGTACGCGCGGGCAAACGCCTGAATTTAGTGCAGCAGCCTACCTCCCCCTCATGGTGGAAATGGGGCAGCAGGCCTTATTGATTCAATACATCTACGGGGGGCAGTCAAGCATCGCCATCAGCGGGCAGGGGCTCTCCCTTTCTGCGGAGGCGCTAGCATCATGGCAAGAGCAACTCAACGCACGTGCCGCCCACTACATCAACGCGCGCGATGCCATCATGATAGCCTGCCAACAGGCCAGTGAACTGCTTGTCGCCCAGACCGAACACATGCGAGAAGGCGGGGTGGATGACACCCTCTACCTCCCCCAAATCCAATTGGGGGTGGAAGGAGTTGATGCCGCCAAGGCGCCCGAAGTAGCCAAAGAGAGTGCCAAGGATAAAATCGTGGCCGAGGCAGGAATGTGGCTCCCCTACCTCCTAAGCATGCTCTCCTGCGTGCTTTGCACGGTCGGCTACCTCATCCTGCGACGTTGGACGCGTCGCAAGGCGCAGTTGTTGGAGACCGTGCTTGACCGCCGACTCTCGGCCGAATTTGGATCTGGCGTCAGCCCATCAATCCTTTATCAAGAGAAGTACAACAAAAAACGCCAAGCCCAAGAATTGGATGAAATTTCTTGAGGGGACCCCTAGGGAACCTCTACTTTGTCATACTTTGGTGTTTTGAGAAGTTTGAGCTTGATTCAAACAGGATTTATGATAAAAAAAGAAAAGAGGGCACTAGTGCGCTGTCAACTACCAGCGAGGTGCGACCTCTTAACCTCATTTATCTATTACACGAATTATGAATACTCAAGTTGCTGTTCTCTGTGACTATGCTGCCGACTACCAAGGCAAACTCTGCGTCCAAGGTGCTTTCGATACACTTTTCACACGTCAATTCCCAGTCGTACACCCTGCATGCGCCCTCGCCATCCGCCTTTGCCTGACACCAGAAGACGCAGGCAGCCACAAATTTGGCATCTCCATCGTTGATGAAGACGGCACCCCACTCGACAAAGAACGCATGCCTATCATTGGTGATTTGACAGTTGCCCTTCCAGAAGGTGCAGCCTTCTTGACCCGCAACCTCATCATGAACTTCCAAGCACTTAAGTTTGAAAAGGCTGGTAACTACAGCGTTGACCTCACCCTCGATGGCGAGCTCATCAGCCGCACACCACTTCGCCTCGTCATGGTTGAAGACCAAGCACAAGGCTAAAAACAAGTACTAACAATCTTAAGCCACCTCTCTGCTACGGTAGGGGGGTGGTTTTTTGTCTTGACGGAATAAGCTTGCCCATGGGCAAAACGCTTGCTATAATGCGCGCGACATGAAAGCTCTTACAAAACTAGGCGAGACAAAAGACAGTGCAGGAACCACTTGGGAATTGTGGGAGCGTGATGGGGAACTCTCCATCCTTCATGATGGCATACCATGCTACAACTCCTTCACCCATGGGAGTGATGATGCGATGGCCGAAGTGGGCATTGCGCCGATAACGCGAGCACAGCAGCCACAAATCATGATAGTCGGCATGGGCTTAGGCTATGCCTTGGCGCATTTGAGCCAGAACATCAAGCGCGAGAAAGCCAAATTCATCATCGCGGAACCAGTACCTGCCATCGTCGATTGGAACCGCAAGTATGGAACAAACAAAGACATCTTGGAACAGGACAGTCGCGTTGAAATTGAATACCAGAGTGGGGCCGAGCTTTGCCGAAAACGCACAGGGAGCCTGCATGCAATTTTATTGAAGCACACGCATGAGCGATGTGAGATGAGCTTGACGGATGCGCAGGCCTATTTTAACGCATTGAAGGGCGGGAGCTCCTTGGTGATAGCCATTGGCAAGACAGATCGCCGATTGGAGGCGACATTGAAGCGAGCTGGTTTTAAGGTAAGCTTCACGCATGTGCCAGCGGCATCGAAGGGGAAACAGCAGCGCATGCATACCCTGATTGTGGCGATGCGCGGACGATTTGTATCCTTCGGTCGCTGAGGCAAACGCGAAGCGTCGTGTGCTTGCTTTTTCCTCATCATTGCTCAAGCGCAATAGGCACCCAGAGATGGCTCAGGCGGCCCCTCTGCTGCTACAGCTTGCGAGCCACGCCTTCTTTTGTCTTGACGCGCCCAACACAATCCATTACCATAAACCCACGCCTAAGCGTATTTAACCATGAAAGCTGTACTACTCTTCCCCGGTCAGGGTGCTCAAAAAGTCGGCATGGGTCAAGATCTCTATGATACCTACCCAGCCGCTCGCGAAATGATGGATAAGGCTGATGCCTCCCTCGGTTTCTCCCTCACAAAGGTCATGTTCGAAGGTCCTAATGATGAATTGACCCGTACCTGCAACTGCCAACCAGCTCTCTATCTGCATGGTCTCGCTCTTCTCGAAGTTCTTAAGTCCATGGTGGATATTGAACCCACCGCCGCAGCCGGTCTCTCCCTCGGCGAGTTCACCGCCCACGCTGCCGTCGGTTCCATGAGCATGGAACAAGGTCTTGATTTGGTTCAAAAGCGCGGTGCTTACATGGAGGAAGCTTGCCAAGCTGCCCCCAGCACGATGGCTGCCATGATTGGTGGTAGCAATGATGCCGTTGCCGCTCTTGCCGCAGATTGCGATATTGATGTCGCCAATTATAATTGTCCCGGCCAAACCGTTGTCTCTGGTTCCCTTGAAGGTGTGGACAAGGCTGTTGCCAATGCCCGCCCCGCTGGTATTAAGATTGCTAAAAAGCTCAATGTTGCTGGTGCCTACCACAGCCGCTTCATGAAGTCCGCCCAAGATAAGTTGGTGTCCGAACTTCAAAATGTCAATCTTCAAATGCCCTCAGTCCCTGTCTACTGCAATTACGAGGCTCGCCCTGTCACCAGTACCGATGATATTCGCGCCATGTTGGGCGAACAAGTCTGTGGTTCTGTCCGTTGGGCAGCTTCCATGGAACAACTCATCGAACAAGGTGAACGTCTCTTCATCGAGATGGGCCCAGGTAGCAGCCTCGCTGGTATGATGAGCCGCATCTGTAAGGAAGCCACCGTCATCTCCATTGAAGATGTTCCAAGCTTGCTCGCCGCAGTCGAAAAGCTGAAGGCTATGGAAGCTTAAGATTCTCTCCCCATTCCTTAAATCAAAAAAGCACCGCTACTCCCAAATGAGTAGCGGTGCTTTCTAATTAGATATCTTAAACGTCTTTAGAAGACATTGTCAAAGAGTTCATCATCAGCGAAGAATCGCTTGATTTCAACCGCGGCGCTCTCCAAGCTATCGGAGGCGTGGCAGATGTTGAACATGGAGTTAGTGCCGTAGGAACCACGGATGGTCCACTTTTCAGCCTTCATGGAGTTGGTGGGTCCCAAGATGGTGCGAACGCGTTCAATAACACCTGGACCAGAGAGGACAAGGGCAACAACAGGGCTGCTTTGCATGAAATTGCAAAGGCGGGGGAAGAGGGGCTCTCCATCAATCACAAGGTCGATGATGTGACCGTAGTGTTCCTTGAGGATTTCTTCGTTAAGTTGCATCATCTTCATGCCACGTACATGGAACCCTTCGGATTGCAAGGTTTGAAGCACAGTGCCACAAAGGTTCTTGCGTACGCAGTCAGGCTTAAAGAGGATGAGTGTTTTTTCGTCTCGGATTTTCATAATTTGATGAGGTTTGGGAAATTTAGGTGGTCAATTCTTAACTTTTAGCACCCTGTTTGTCAAGCATATTCACTGAAAAGTCATAAAAAGTGGGTGGTTTTACCTTTTCCCTCAATAAAAGGATGCTTAAAATTGAAAATAATTGTTCATTAGGGCTTGCAAAGATGGAGATTTTGCGATACTCTCGGACATGGACGAAATTCAGCTTGGACTTACATTTGATGATGTTCTTTTGCTCCCTGCTTTGAGCACAATTTTACCCGGTGAAGCTAACCCATCCTCCCAATTGGTTAAGGATTTCTCGCTGCGCCTTCCCATCTTATCCGCCCCCATGGATACGGTGACCGAGGCAGAGATGGCTATTGCCATGGCACGCGAGGGTGGCTTAGGTGTCATTCACCGCAACAACCGTATTGAAGAGCAAGCCGCTATGGTGGCTCGCGTCAAACGTTTTGAAAACGCAGTTATCACCAAGCCCATCACGGTGAGCAAGGGGATGAAACTTAGCCAAGTCAAACAGATTATGTTTGAATATGGCTTCTCTGGCTTCCCCGTTATTAATGATGAGCATAAGTTAGAGGGTATTGTAACAGGTCGCGATATGCGCGTCTTTGAAGGTCATGACCTTGATGCCCTGACAGTTTTGGACGTCATGACCCCGCTGGAACGCCTCATCACCGGCAATCCTACTACAACCCCAGAAGAAGCCCGTAAGATTATTTACAGCCAACGCATTGAAAAGTTGCCCCTCATCGATGCTGATGGTCGCCTTGCCGGCCTGATTACCGAAACGGATATCAAGAAACGCGATTTGTTCAAGGAATCCTCCAAGGATGCTCTTGGTCGTCTGCGCTGTGGTGCCGCTGTCGGACCTGGCCCCGAGTTCCTCGACCGTGCGAAGGCTGTGATTGAAGCTGGTGCTGATGCCCTCTTCATCGATGCAGCTACAGGTCACACAAGCCGTGTGATGTACGTGATTGAAAAGCTTCGTGAGTTGTCTGACAAGCCAGTTGTGGCAGGTAACGTAGTGACCCAAGATGGTGCACGCGATTTGATTTCCGCTGGTGCTTCCGCCATCAAAGTGGGTGTTGGCCCAGGTTCCATCTGCACGACACGCGTTATCTCTGGCGTAGGTATGCCCCAATTCACCGCAATTCAAGAGGTGGCAAAGGTGGCTCGTCCCGCAGGTGTAACAGTCATTGCCGATGGTGGTATCCGCTACTCGGGTGATGTGGTCAAAGCTCTGGCCGCTGGTGCTGACTTGATCATGATGGGTGGCATGCTCGCAGGTTGCGAAGAAAGCCCAGGTGCCGTTGTTCACTATCAAGGCCGCAACTTCAAGACTTACCGCGGCATGGGCTCCTTGGGCGCCATGCGTGCTGGCTCGGGTGACCGCTATGGTCAAAATGCCAGTGGTAAGATGGTTGCCGAAGGTGTTGAAGCTCGTGTACCTTACAAGGGTATGCTGGGTGATGTACTCTTCCAACTGCTTGGCGGCATTCGCTCTGGCATGGGTTACTTAGGTGCTAAGAACTTAGAAGAACTTCGCGACCACGCACGCTTTGTTCGCATCACGACAGGAGGACTTCGCGAAAGCCATCCGCATGATGTCACCATCACCGAAGAGCCTATCAACTACTCTTGCTAATCTCTATCATTAAAAAAGCCCCAAGGAATTTTTAACCTTGGGGCTTTTTTTGCGCTGCGTCAGATTAATCGCTTAATCATTCAGTAAATCTAGCATGGATTGTTGCATGGGCTCGCTGCTAGGTTCGCTGCTAGGTTCGCTGCTAGGTTCGCTGCTAGGTTCGGACGTGGGCTCCTCTATGACTGGTGCAGCCTGTGGCTCCTCCTCTGTCTCGGTGGGAGCTGTAGCTGTCGCTTCGGGCCTAGGGGCAGGGGGCTCTTCTCGAACGATGGCGGCTCGCGCAATGCGTTCCACGGGGTTCTTGGTGACGATGTTGCCCAGTACTCCGCGACCCTTCACGCGCAATGTGCCAAAATCAAAGCTGATGGGGCGACGCAAGCGTGCCAGTTGATTCTTGAGGAAGACGTTGACGATGATGGCCGCTCCATCTTCCTCCTTCGCGTGGCAGGAGAAGAAGAAGATGCGGCTACCTGCCGTTCCCTGTGTCAGGGGGTATTCTTTATCTCGGGTGAATCCACCGATGCGGAAGCGTTTCGCGTAGCTGATGCCCTCCTTCCCATCGCGGTAAATGAGGTTGAAGACGGGGTCGTCGTCGGGTCGTAAGACTGCGATGTAGAGCAGTTTCTTGCCTACATAAAACTTTTCCGCGACGCGACGTACCATTAGCACACCTTGCTGGTCGATGGTCACGATGTCGCTCAGGGTTGAGCAGGGGCCTATCGCCTCCGCCTTTTTCATGGCATAGCCTGCAAAGCCCTCTTCATCAATGTAAAGGGTTTCGTTCTCCACGGCTGCATGGGCTCGGGAAACATTGTCAAACTCACAGAGCTCTGTGCGGCGTGGCCATGCCTCGCCATACTTCTTGCGCAGGGACTCAAACCAGCGGATGGTGTAGCGCGTCAAGTTGTTGAGGTTGCGCTCGCACTTGGCGATGTCGGCTTCCAAGCCGGCAATGCGCTTCAGGGCATCATGGATTTCGTACTTTGCAATCTTGCGAATTTTAATCTCTGTCAGGCGGATGATATCGTCACGCGTGACATGGCGTACAAAATCGACGACGAATGGGGCGAGGCGCTCACCGATTTCGGTGATGGATTGTTCCCAGCTATCGCTCTCTTCCAAGACCTTGTAGATGCGGTGCTCGATGAAAATCTTCTCCAAGCTCTCGCGCATCCAAGACTCCTTGAGGTCGGCAAGTTGCACCTCAAGCTCGGCCTTGAGCGTCTGCTTGCATTCCGCGACATTGTATTTCAGGATTTCGCTGACCCCGACAAAGACGGGCTTTTGGTCGATGATGACCACCGCCTTGGGGGAGATGCTCACCTGACATTCCGTGAAGGCGTAAAGCGCCATGCAGAGCTTTTCCACGTCGGCACCAGCGGGTAGGTAGATAAGGATGTCTGCATTGGCGGCGGTGTTATCTTCAATCTTGGCAATCTTGATTTTGCCCTTTTCGACGGCTGATTCAATACTTTGAATCACCGATTCTGTGGTCGTGCCGTAGGGAATTTCGCTGATGCGCAGGCAACGCTTGTTGGTGACATCAATGCGGGCGCGGCAGCGCAGGCGACTTTGACCCGCACCATCATTGTAGGTTGAGACATCGAGCAGCCCCCCCGTTAAGAAATCGGGGAAGAGCGTGAAGTCCTCGCCTCGCAAGTGGGCGATGGCGGCATCAATGAGCTCATTAAAATTGTGGGGGAGGATGAGGCAACTCATACCGACCGCAA
>JAWXTZ010000042.1:0-16420 GCA_044433085.1 Akkermansia sp. | reverse complement strand
GGCATCGTGTTCCAGTCGGGGCGGGGGTAGAAAGGCTTGTAGTCCGTGGGGGTGTCTGCGTCAATCAGCCCCAGCTCGACCATGCGCTTGTGTCGCGCCTTGATTAAGGCTTCATAACCGCCATCGTATTGTCCCTTGTACTTGTCCTTCCAATCGCTGACGACTTGCAAGGGGTCATGGGCAGCGGTGAAGGTCAGGTAACCAAAGAAGGGTTTTTCTTTGGGCGTGTTTTTGATGTAGTCAACCATCTTGTCCGCATAGAAGGTGGAGGAGAAGAAGTCTGCGGGTACATCGACTTTCTTCGCATCTTCGACATAAAAGGTGACGGGGGCATCTTCATCCCCAAGTGGGATGTGGTAGGCAAAGTGACCTGCCCCACCTGCGATGAGTGCGAAGCTGCGTTCAAAACCTTGGTAGCAAGGCGTTTCGCCCTTGCCACCGCCTAAATGCCACTTGCCCGCCATAGCGGTGGCATAACCATGTTGACGCAGCAGTGCGGCAATGGTCATGACGCGAGAATTGAGATGCCCCTCATAGCCCGCTTGCATGTACTGGTTTTCGCAGTGCAGGGGCTGCATGCAACCCTCGCCATTCTGGTGGTTATCCACCCCTGTTAAGAGCATCGCGCGCGTCGGCGCACTGAGCGATGAAGTATGAAAACGTGTGTAGCGTACCCCCTGTTCGGCTATCTTATTGATCGTTGGCGTTTGAATTTCGCTACCGTAGCATTGCAAATCAGAGAAGCCTATATCATCCATCACCACGACTAGGATGTTTGGCTGCTGGGGTGTTGCTTGCCCAGCTAAGCTAGCTGTAGAGAGAGCTGTTAAAGCTGAAGGGATAGCGCAAAGGTAAGTTTTCATTAGCTCTAATATAACATATCAAAAAATGGAAAAGCAAGATGTTTTCTGTTAAATGCTTGTTAAATGCTTCAATGTATTTGAGATTGTTATGGTGCCTTAAAAATCACTTAGCCCAGCCTCTCTCTCCTAGAATGAGGCGTTTTTTTGACACAATTGAGTTGGGGACCCCATGCCCCCGACTCAATTGTCCTAGCTTTGCTGGTTTTAGAAGCTGAAGCGATAGCCGAGGCTGGCACTGCCTTCTGTTAGTTCGCTGCGGATGTCGTAGTTTACGTTCAGGAAGACGGCATCGCCCTTTTCGTTGATGGGGAGGTTGAAGCCAATGCCGAGCTTGAGCCCCATGGTACCAGGGTCTGTTCCGGTGATGCGTGTGACTGTGGCAGGGTTGCTTGTCAGACAGACATCCGCTTCGGCTCCTCGATGCCCGATGTCGGCTGTGAGGAGGGCGCGGGCACTGACTGTCGCTGCTCTGTTGAAAAGGCTGGAGCCAAATTCGTGGTCGAATTGCGCCCCGACACCCAAGGTGAGGTAGCTGTTGTTTTGTCCACTGACCCGCAGGGTGGCATCGCTGCCCTTTTCGGTGTAGTCATCCAAGCTGCTGTGGATGAATGAGGCCGAGATGATGGGGCTGAGGGTGGAGGTCTTTTCCTCGTTCAGTTCAATGGCATAGGCCAGTTCATAACCCAGACCAAAGGCGGTGCCGTCGGTTTCTCCCTTGGTTTTGTAGCTGCCTGTGCTGTGGGTGATGGTGCGATCCATGGATGCATCGACCAAGCCTAAGCTGCCCACTAAGCGGTGTTCCCAAGCACCTGACTCATGGCGCGCGTAAAGGCTGAAGTAGTAGTTATCTAAATTGCCCTTGGCTTGTCCTGCCACGTAGTTGTCCACATCGCCATACATGGCGGTGAAGGCCATGCCCATGCGGGTGTTATCCCCCACCATGGTGTCGATGCCTATGCTGCCACCGTTCGCCTTGTAGTCGTGACCTGCGTGGTAGCCCGAGTTGCTATCATCCATTCGGCTAGATGCACTTTCCGCTTGAATCCATGTGCTGCATGTTGTTCCTTCAATGCTCAGGGCCATGCTACCATCCTGCAGGCGGTTGCGAATGCTGCCGAGCTGGCGTTCCACATCCGACATCAGGGCGGAATTGAGTGAGGTGATGGAGGCCCCCGCAATGGCGGCTGCCAAGCGCGAGGCGGAATCACGGTCACCCACTTTCGCATAGCCGTCCATGCTGTCCAGCACGGCTGCCAAATCCTCGTTACCTTCCTTGTTGCTGGCTAACTGTGGATTGACATCAATCAAGGCGGCTCCGAGCAAGGTGGCACCATCGCCATCATTACCATTGCCGATGACCAGTCCGCTGTAGGCGGAGCGGTTGAGGTCGGCATAGACGACCCCGTCGGCTGTGGTGATGTTGGTGAAGTACTTGCTCCAACCCGCGCCATCGGTGTTGATGCTCAAGTCAGCGTAGGTGCTGCCGCTCTTGTCGGAGAGCATCAGCAGGGTGTTGCCCGTGCTTTGCATCTTGCTGACATCAACCGCACCATCGGCACTGTCCATGCTGATGTTGACGGTGGCCTTGTCAAAGTTCACCGCTGCACCTGTCGTCACGACCAGAGGCGTGCCGCTGAGCATCGTGTCGGCCGAGACCTCAAAGTTGATGCTTGCCTGACTCAAGTCAGAGGCGGTGGCGAGCTGTACCGTTTGCGTGATGTCACCAGCTAGATTGAGCGTGTAGCTGCTGGATGTTCCTGTGCTGATGGCACTTGCCTTATTGCTGTTAATGCCATCGAGCTTGTAGACACCCTTGCTGTCAGCTGTCAGGGTGGTGGTGGAACCAGCTTTGAGCACAAGGCTCAGCTTGTCACCCGTGACCAGTGTCGCCATCGCGCCATCTGCCACGGTGACCGTGGTGTTGTTCGCATAGCTGCCTTCGTAAAGGCTTTCGTAGTTTTGCGCACTGCTGCCGATGATTGCGAAGTTGCCGCTGATGCTGGCGTCACTGCCACCTGTCAGTTGCGACACGGTGGCGGTACCACTGATGGCGATTTGGCTCGCCTTGTTCAGCGTCAAACCTTCTGCGGAGACATCGCCCTTGACATCGTAGGAGCCCGATTCAAAACTCAAGTTGCCTGCGCTGTAGACATCACCTGTCATGCTGACGAGGTCGCTGTCCGTAGCTGTGGAGAGACTCATGTCACCCTCCGCGTAAACAGCGTAGTTGCTGATGGCGGCACCCGTGGCACTCAGCAAAGCCCCATCGGTGAAGGTGAGGTCAGTATCAGCAGCCGTCGTGTAGTAGGCATAGATGTTTTGCCCCCCTGTGATGGTGACCGAGGCATCAATGGTATCAATGGTGCCCGTGTTATAAACGCCATAGCCCTTGTCACCACTGTCCGCTGCGCTGGAGGCATCGGCCGTGATGTCGGAGTTGATGGTGCCCATATCACCCGTGTTGCTCAAGGCTGCCGCCTCACCACTTGTCGTGTAATCAAGGGTGGAGAAGATGTCCTGCAAATCGTCATTGCCCGACACGCTATCATCACTTGGTGTTACCACAACAGAGGAGGAGGAATCCGTTGCATCACCATTGGTATCTGCAAAAGCGGTATCCACGATGAGGTAGTCACCACTCAAATCAGCACTGTAGATATAATAGGTGATATCCGCCAGCAAATCAGAGCTGTCCTTGATGAAGCTGAGTTCGGAATCAATCGTCCAGTTCCCATAGAGGGTTTCATCAAGGATAATCTTGATGCTGTCCAAGCCTGTCAGGCTGGTAGCTGCGTCAATGTCGAGGGAAACGTGGTTCAAATCATCAACATAGAGCGTCAGCGTGCCATTCGACAAGATGAAGTTGGTGTCACCATTCAGCGTCAGGCTAGAGTCTGTGCTGATATTCATGCTCGTTGCACTGATGGTGCTGCTGCTCATGCTGTAATCACCGCTAAACAGGGTAATGTCGCCGCCCGAGTTCAAGTCACCTGTCATATCAACCGTGCCTGTGCTGCATACAGTCAAGCTGTTGACCGAGTTGATGGCGTAGTTGCACGTGGCTCCCGTAGCGCTAAGGGTGGTGGAAGTACCGAAGTTCAGCGCTGCTGTGCCCGCGTAGCTAATGGCCGTGGCGGTGGTCATACCGACGGCACTCAGCGTGCCCGCGATGGTGCCGACACTAGCCGTATCGCTAATCTCAACGGCTGTCGCTGCTTCATTAGGCGCGATGGCGCTAATGTTGCCTGCAATATCACCCATGCTACCGCTCAGCTTAATGCCGATAGCATTACTCTTGGCGGAGCTTGCATCGATGGAGCCGCTGAAGTCGCCTGTCATGGTGCCCCAGATATCAAGACCAAAGCCATTGCCACCATTTCCACTGCCTGCATTGACTGTCAAGCTGCTGTCAATGGAGCCATCAAGGGTGCCACCGATGCTGACACCGATAGCATATTGACCTGCATCTAAGGATAAATCAGCACTCTTGATATCACCCGTCATCGTACCTGCGATGGAGATGCCAAGGCAGGGGGCAATGCTATCAATATCAAACTTACCTGTGATATCACCCTTCAGCTCGCCATCGAGTTGAATACCCTTTGCCGTTACGCTGCTCGTCTCGACGACAAAGTCACTGCTGATGTCACCTGTAATCATGCTACCCGCTCCGCTTACAAGACCTGAACCATTGACGACATCTTTAACCGTAATGGTATCACTGCTGATGCCAGCTAATTCACCGTAAAGATAAATGCCAAAACCAGTGCTGCCAGAGATGTTTATATTGCTGCTCAGCTCGCCTGCGCTTGCTCCGCTGGCAATGTACAAGCCGTAGGCGGTGGTGCCGCCGCTCACGGTGATGCCATCGCCCGCAATATCACCTATGCTGCCGCTCAGATGGATGCCATAAGCGAAGCTTGATTGACTGTACACGTCCATACTGCCTGTGAACTTGCCTGTTACCGTGCCGTTAACTTGGAGACCGTAAGCATCGCCAGTGTCTGAATCAACATCAAAGATGCTGCTGATATCACCCTTGATGGTGCCATCAATATAGGCACCGTTTGCGAGGCCTGTTGCATTGACCTTAATGGTCTTACTACTTACTTCGTCCGAGCTTGCGTTAAGCGAAAAGCACAAGCCGTAGGCGGTGGTCTCACCGCTCACGGTGATGCTATCACCCGCAATATCACCCATGCTGCTGTGTAGAGAAATGCCATAAGCTATAGCTGATTGGCTGCACACATCCATGCTGCCCGTGAAGTCGCCTGCCATGGTATCGATGAGATACAGACCGTAGGCCTCTCCAGAGCTCGAATCAACATCAAAGCTGCTGCTGATGTCGCCATCTAGCGTACCATAGCCATACACACCGTAGGCAAGACTTGCTGCGTTGACGGTAATGGAATCACTGCTGATGCCGCCCATCTCACCGTAAAGTCGAACGCCGTAGGCCTCCCCATTGGAGGTGGTGACGTTCAAATTGCTGCTCAGCTCACCAATGCTGGCACCAGTTTCGATGTCCAAGCCGTAGGCGGTGGTACCACTCACGGTGATGCCCTTACCCGCTATGTTACCCATGCTGCCGTATATCTTAATACCGTAAGCCCCATATGATTGACTGCTCACATCCATGCTGCCTGTGAAATCGCCTGTGATGGTACCGCTGACACTCAGACCGTAGGCCTCGTTAGCGCTAGAATCAACATCAAAGAAGCTGCTAATGTCGCCATCAAGCGTGCTGCCGCCCTGACTCAATAAGCCCCAGGCTGTAGTTGTTGCGTTGACGGTAATGGAATCACTGCTGATGCCGCCCATCTCACCGTAAAGGTGCACACCATAGGCGTATGCATCGGTAGAGGTAACGCTCAAATTGCTGCTCAGCTCACCTGCGCTGGCACTAGTGCCGATGTCCAAGCCGAAGGCGGTGGTACCACTCACGGTGATGCCCTTACCCGCAATGTTACCCATGCTGCCGCTCAGTGAAATAGCATAAGCAAGAGATGATTTGCTGCACACATCCATGCTGCCCGTGAAGTCGCCTGTGATAGTGCCGCTGACACTCAGACCGTAGGCAGAGGAAGAGCTAGAATCAACATCAAAGCTGCTGCTGATGTCGCCATCTAGCGTACCATAGCCATACACACCGTAGGCAAGACTTGCTGCGTTGACGGTAATGGTTTTGCTGATGATGCTGCCCATCTCACCGTTAAGGCGCACGCCGTAGGCCGCCCCATTGGTGGCGGTGACGCTCAAATTGCTGCTCAGCTCACCAAGGCTGGCACCACTGACGATGTCCAAGCCGTAGGCGGTGGTACCACTCACGGTGATGCTATCACCCGAAATGTTGCCCATGCTGCCTGTATTGTAAATAGCGGTGGCGGCGCCATCGGTATTCGTGATGTTAATAGAGCCAGTGAGTGCACCTGTCGTGCCCACGTTGTAGATGGCATAGCCTCGGTCCGAGCTATCTGTGGTATCCTCACTGATGATCACAAAATCACCTGAGATTTCGCCCAGCGTGCCCGTGTTATACAGGGCTGTGGCGTAGCCTGTGCTGGTGAAGTTCAGCGTGCTGAGGAAGTCCATTGTGAGGTCTTTACCTGCGGAATCTGTCGTAATCAACGAGGCGTTTTCCCCCTGCGTGAAGTCGGTATTCCATTGGGCGTAGGCGGTGTCCACAAGATAGACATCTTCACTACCCAGAACCCCATCATAGATGTAGTAGCTGGTATCCTTGAGCGCGTCGCCCAAGTCATCGATAAAGCTCAACTTGCTGTTGATATCCCATGTATCGAAGTCAGCATTGCTGAGTATCACATTGATGGTATCTAAACCTGTGACCACAACTCCTTGCTTGATGTTGAGTAGAACATCCGTCAGGCTGCTAGCCCCGGTTAAATCGAGTGTCAGTGTGCCGTTTGTCAGCTTAAAGTTGGTGTTATCGTTTAAGCTCAAGCTTGCACCGCTGGTAATGACCATGTTTGTGGCACTAAAGCTGCTAGCCGCGTTCATGGTGTAATCTCCACTGCTCAGCGTGATGGCACCGCCCGAGTTCACATCGCCAGACATGCTAACAGTGCCTGTACTGTTCATCGTCAGGCTCTCGACCGAGTTGATTGCGTAGTTATTTGTGGCACCAGTCGCACTTAGTGAGGTGGAAGCTCCAAAGTTTAGCGCATCTGTACCCGCATAGTTGATGGCCGTGGCGGTGGTCACACCTTGGGCACTCAGTGTTCCCGAGATGGTGCCTATTGTTGTGGTGTCGCTAATATCCACGGCTGTAGCCTCGGCTGATTGCGATGTTGCGCTAATACGACCCTCAATATCTCCCATACTGCCTTCATTATAAATCGCTGTAGCTGAGCCGTAGTTGTTCGTAATGCTCATGTCGCCAGTAACATCGCCCGTTGTACCCACGTTGTAGATGGCGTAGCCAAAGTTATTGATTGAGGCTGCGTTCTGTTCCCCAGTCACCACAAAATCACCCGAGATTTCGCCCAGTGTGCCTGTGTTGTACAGGGCGGTGGCCTTGCCCATGTTGGTGAAGTTAAGCGTGCTCAGGAAGTTGAGTGTCAGGTTTGTACCAGTTGTGCCAGTCGTCACCAAGGAGGCGGATTCACCTGCGCCCAGTGTAGCGTTGGCGTAGGCGGTGTCTTTCAGGGTGACCTCGCTGCTGCTTAAGCTCGTGTTGTAGAGGTAATAGCTGGTGTTGGCGAGTGCATCGCTCGTGTCGCGGATGAAGCTTAGCTCGCTCTCAATGGTCAAGTTGGCATAGTCGGTGCTGTTTAGTACCACGTTGACGGTATCCAATCCTGTGACAGTCTTGTTGTCGGCAATGCTTAACAGGGTGCCAACGGTGTTGATATCGTCGACATTCAGCGTCAGCGTTCCCTTTGAGAAGGCGAAATTCGTATCCCCGCTCAGCGATAATTGAGAACCTGTGGCAATGCTCATATCGCCAGCTGTGATGGTGGTGGTCGTGTTGCCATTGTCGAATTCGTAGCTGCCGCTGCTCAGCGTGATGCTGTTAGAGCCCGCGCTCAAATCACCTTGCATCGTGACCGTGCCAGCGCTAGTCATCGTCAAATCGCTGTCGGAGTAGATGGCGTAGTTGGCCGTGCTGCCGCCTGTGGCGGACAGGGTGATGCTCTTGGCGAAGTTGAGCGTTTCTTCGGAGTTGTTCCAAATGGCGCAGCTGGTGAGTGAGCCGCTGGCGCTGATGCTATCTGTATTCACGTTCAGCGTACCCTCATTGTAAAGACCGATGGCATTACCGATGGTGTTGGTGACCTCAATGGTCGCCTCCATGCTGGCGATATCACCTAAGCTGTAGACCCCGTAGGCGAAATTGTATTCGCTTTCGCTACCACCCTTGGATGAGTCATCCGCCAGTTTAATGCTGCCAGTCAGGGCGCTTAGGTCTGCTTCGTTGTAGATGGCGGCACCGCTGTAATTGACCGTTCCTGTTTGCTTGGCAAAGCTGATGCTTTCATCCAGCTGTGTGGCGTAGCTGGTGCCATCGAAGGTGGTGTCGTCCAACTTGGTGGCATAAGGTTCGTCAATGGCCCAGCCTTCTGTCGCGTAGATGAAGGGGAAGCCGTAGGCGATTTGATCGTAGTCAACGACCTTCGTTTCGGTGCCATTGCTGATGATGTACTGGTAAGTGCCATCATCACCCCAAAGCGTGGAATCCAAGTCATCATCATAGATGAGTTCTAAGGCATAGTCCGTATCAGCGGCAAATGCGGCATAGGTCGTAGCATCCACCAATACCGTGATTGTTTTATTAGCAATCGTCATGGATGTGTCATCCGTCAGCATGAGCAAGTTCTTCAAGATGCTCACGTCTGCTGAGCCCGAAATGTCGATGGTTAAGCTGCTGACGGAAATCTTGGTGTTGTCGCAGAGCTCTAAGCTAGCATCGGCTCCAATGGTCATGGCATCAGCGGAGACCATGGTCTTCAGGCTGTTGCCGCTAGCATCTGCTTGCTCTGTCCAAGTGTAAGTACCGCTGGTGAAGCTAAGGGCGCCTGCGCTGGCGACATCACCTTTCAGGGAGATGGTGGCACCTGCCCCCGTAAGCTCAAGAGCGGAGCTGCTGTCTATCGCGTAGTTGTTGCCCTCGCTGGCACCAGAGGCACTCAGCGTGGTGTCACCACTAAAGCTAAGGGCTGTTTGTGCACTGCTTTTATTATAGAAAGCGTAGCTCGATGATGTGCCGATGGCGCTAATGGAACCGCTGATGCTGCCCATGGTGGCATCCCTGCCGTTGCTAATACCGTAGGCGATTCCGCCCGTCGCTGTGGCGGTGAGGGTGACATCGTTCAAGCTGGAGATGGCGGAGCCGTTTGTGTTACCAATGCCTGTCGCACTCGCGCCTTCGAGGGTGAAGCTGCTGCCACTGATGCTGGTGATGCTGCTGCCGCTGTAATTGCGAATGCCGACAGCCTCGCCTGAATCTGACTCGGCAATGACGCTGGTATTGCTGATGCTGCCAATGCTTGCCGAAGTACCAGTGGAGTAGATGCCGCAGCTCAGTAATTCGTTGGTTGTTTTAATTGTGCTGCCGTCTATGCTGGTAATCGTGCCCCTATTATCAATCACAAAGACCTCGCTGCTATCGTTTGTACCAGTGAGCTTGGCGCTAATGCTTGTGATGGTGCCTTCATTGTGGACAACTTCTATCGTATTGGCTCTATTTGCGCTCGCCGTATCAAGAGCCACGCTCCAATCGCCTTTCAGTGAATCGAGGGTGGTCGTTGTACTATTATACAAGGCTGTTACGACTTCGTTGTGTCCAGAATTAATGCTAGCTTCATGGAAAATGGCGGTGGTTTGCACGCTTAAATCCAAGCTGCCGCCATTTGCCGTCCACTTGATGGCATTGGCGTCTTCATAGAGCACTCCCGCTTCAATGCACTTCGCTAAGCCGTAGGCATCGCTTGCACCTTTTTCATAGAAGTAGTAGGTGATGTGGCTCAAGCTGCCGCCCCCATCCTTGATGTAGGGGCTGTAGTCTAAGGTTCCCTCACTATCAACGACAATCTTGACGCTATCCAGACCTGTGACCGTCATGCCATCAGCCACCGTCAGTAGGGTATTGGTCGTAGAACCGACATTGAGCGTCAGGGAATCGACATTGAATGTCGTATTCTTCTGCAGCGTCATGCTGACGCCCGAGTCAAGGCTGAGGTCGGCGGCGGTGATGTTACCCGTCAAGAAGTAGTTGCCGGACTCAAAACTCAAATTTTTGCGACTGGTGCTGTCTGCAATGCTGATATCGCCAGTCAGTAAGACTTCATCATTAACTCCTTTGGTGGATACGGTGAGCTCATTCGTGCTGCCGATGGCGTAGTTACGCGTCCCGCCTGTGGCGCTCAGGGTCGCACCATCATCAAACTGGATGTCTTCATCGAAATTCAAGAAGAGGGCGTAGTTGGTCAGATTGCCTGTAACGGTAATATTGCCCGCAATTCTGCCGACGTTGCTTAAGTCGCCCGAGTGGAGACCCGTGGCATTCACATCGTCACCAATGACAGTGATGTCACCTTCGATGAGTACAATGTTGGCATTGTGATCATAAATGTCTTGGATATAACCTGTATTGTAAAGACCATAGACGGTGTTACCTGTTGCCTTATCATTTGACTGAATCGTTGTGACCGAGATATCACCCTTGATGAGATTAATGGAGCTGGCATTATTGAACAAGCCCGCACCAACATCGCCACCCTTCGAGTCATAGTCAATGACGGCCTCAATGCTATCGTTAAGTTTGACATCTTCCTTATCTGTAATGGTTAGCAGGGCTGATGAGGGCAACATGATATCGGTCGCATCGACATATCCGTAGTGGGTGGTGTCCGCACCATTGGTGATGAGATAGGTCATGGAATCTAAGTATCCATTGCTATCACGAATCAGGGTATCGAGATAAGTTGATTTCCAATCCTTGTAATCATCACCGCTAAGCGAGATGGTAATGGTGTCAAGCTCCGTGGTCAGAGCCGTGACCGACTCAAGGTCGAGTAGGGTGCCAAGGGTGCTCAAATCAGCAATATTCAGCGTTAAGGAATCCACATCAAGCACCATATCACCGACCAGCGTCAAGCTGGCATCACTGCCTATGCTCATATTGTCGGCTGTAATCGTAGCGCCAGCAAGCATTTTGTACTCACCACTGCTGATGCTTAGGTCGCCTTGTCTGACGTAAATATCCCCCGTCAAGCTTACTGTAGCATTGGCAAGGGTGCCGTCGGCAGCAAGGCTTGTCAGCTTGACATCCCCACTGGAGTAAAGGGCGTAGTTTTCATCAGCCCCCGTGGCACTGATGGTGGTCGTATCAGCAAAGTTAAGCGGAGCGGTCCCTGAAATAAGGCGAATGCCATAAGCCTCATCATTTGCCTTCACCGTAATAGAACCACTAATAGACCCAATACTTGACTCGTTGATGTTAATACCATAGGCCGCATCAACTGATGATGTGCTTGAGATGTCCATCGTAAGTCCGCTAATGCTGCCTATGCTTGAGCTTTCGTCTGCTTTGATACCGTAGGCGAAGGAGCCACTGGACACGGTGATGCTGCTATTAGTGATGCTTGTAATCTCACTATTTTTCAGCAAGATGGCATTGATTGTTTGTTGGCTAGAACTCAAGTCCAGTGTCACATTGCTGATGCTGCCGATGGTACCACGGTCGTCATTTTCAATAGCATAGAGATTAGCACCTCCTGTGCCCTTCACAGACAAGGTGCAGCCTTGAATGCTATCAATCGTGCCACCATCATTATAAATAGCGTAAAGATAGGTGCCTGTATTACGGCTGTCGCTCGTCAGGTACATGTCACTGCTGATGGTGCCCATGCTACCTGTATTGTAAATGCCCGCAGCCTTTTGACTTGAATCTGTAAAGTTGATGTCACTTATCAGCGACAGGGAATAACTTAGACCTTCATCACTTGTGTTGGTGTAAAGGGCTGCAACTGTATCTCTCGATGTGACTGTTAAGTCTTGGGTGAGCCCGTAGGCCTCAGACTCCCCAGCCTGATACAAATAAATGCTCACACCCGCAAGGGCATTGTTTGCATCGTCAATATAAGGGCTTGTGTCGGTGATTTGCTTTGTTGTATAAAGCTTAATGCCATTGTCCAGACCTGTTACCGAGCTGCAATCACCTGTGATACTCAGCAGCGAGGTGGTGCTGTCACCCGCGTTGAGCACCAAGCTGACCGTGCCGAGGGTGGTTGAGCTTTTAAGTGCAATAAATTGGGTGTCCTTCGTCAGGATAAGCTGCGAGCCTGCATTAATGCTTAATTCTGAAACCGCAATGGTGGTGCCCAAATCAGCATGATTGTTGGAAATCTTGTAAATACCGCTGTCTAGCGTCAAATTCACCGTGGCTTTTTGCGTGCCGTCGGACATGATGATGTCACCCACGATGGACACGGTGTCATCTGCACTCTGCGTGCTCAAGGTGAAGTCTGTCGAAGACATCAAGGCATAGCTGCCGCTGTTGGTGTAAAAATTGCCATTGCTGCTTGTGCCAGCACCAGCGGTGATTGTGACTCCATCGGCGAAGCTTAAGTCGCTATCTCTATCGTTGTTGATGGCGATATTGCTTGCCCCACCGCTTGCGGTAACATTGCCCGAGAGTGTACCGACGCTGTTCGCACCGCTTGAGTCAAAATGGCTCATGTTCAAGCCAATGGTCTTGCCACCATCGCTTGTGACGCTGATATTACCCGCGATTTCGCCCACCTTGCCATAGACGTAGACCCCGTAGGCTGCATTGCTAGCACCTGCATGGCTTGCGCTCATCGAAACATCGCTGTTCAGTGTGCCCATGGAGTACTTTTGGACTTGATCGCTCGTGATGTAAAGAGCCGAGCCTAAGGCCTTCTCGTCGCTGTCCGTAAAGTCCGTCGTGGCGATGATGTCGGTCGAGAAGGATTCAACATTTTGATAATCGGCGGAAATTCTGTATAAGTAGCCCGATTGAGTAGATCTGTCTGCCACAGCCTCGCCCGCCATGGCGTAGCAGTTGCTATCCAAGTCACCAGAGTAGAGGTAGTAGACAGTGCCCGCTAGCGCATCACCTTCATCACTGATGTAGGCCGAGTAATCGTTCAGCTCGCTGCCAAGATTGATGATGTTGATTTGCTTCAAGCCTATCAGCTCGCAGTCTTTAGCGATGGAGAACATGGGGGACATCGTATCAGTCCATCCTGCAACATCCAAGGTCAGGCTCACGCTCGAAGTATCGCTGGCACTGCTACCGATAGAATAAGCTGAATTTGACGTAAAGACGGTCAGAGCATCCGCCAGCGTAAGTCTTGCACCCGCCTTAATCGTCAGGGAATCGTTTGTCGTGTCAGCGATGAGAACCGTTTCAGACGCATTATTGTCGCATAAAATATAATCGCCGCTTTGGATTTCGAAGCCAGCAGCTTTTACATCAATCACCCCGCTGAGTCTGACGGTACCTGTGCCATTCCAGGTCATGGTATCTGACTGATGGTAATAGATTGCGGTACCTGCTGATATAGAAAGGTCGCCAGTAAAGCTTAAGGATGGCTTTGAGGTGTGAATCCCAAAACTCGAACCATAGTCGTTAGTCACCGAAATATTGCTGGCAATGCTTGTAGACCCAGAGCTTATATAGACACCATAGAGCCTGTAGTTGGGGCTATGGCTCAAGATATAGTCAGAGCTGGCGCTCACGGTGATATCGCCTGTGATGCTGGTGTTAGGGCCATCGACATAGACAGCCGCGCCGAAACGAAGGGTGTTGTCAATATCTAAATTGAAGAGGATATTCATATCCTCGCTGGATGTCCCATTTAAACCTAGTGTAACATTGGCTGAACCTGATATACTGCTAGAGGCATCTCTCTTAATAACAGTAGCATCTTCAGCCATGCAAAGCCCTGTGTTTGCCACCATGGCTGTGGCAAAGAACGCAGCCGACAGAGTCGTTGTCGCAAAAGTCGTTGCAACAGAGAGTGCCGCGAGACGACGGAAAAATGCCTTAAGAATTTTGGTGATGTGGAAGCTAGTTTTCATAAAGTAATGCTAGTGAAGATGTCGTGTTTAAGTTAGACTTCTTAAGAAAAAAGAAGCACAGATAAACCTATAGAGTTAGCTCTATCTTAGGCTTTTGCGACCAAAAGTCAAGATGAATTTCTGCTTCAGTGACGTAGTAGTATTTTATTACAAAAGTGTTATGCTGACCCAAAATCAAATTCAAGGTGTGTGAATAGGGGCAGCTCTAGCAATTCGTCGTTGCGCGCAATTCGCTTCCAAGACTCACCACGCCTCATTTTGTAAGCTTCGGAATTTCCCTAAAAAACCCAAATGTTTAAAAAGTCACCTTAATGCTGACAAAAAGGGCTGATTTCGTCTTGCAAGTCTTGCAATCATGTGCTAAGCTGTGGGCACCATGAAAATTACTGGTACTACACATCCAACAGCTGCAGCTTGGGTAAAGGAAATTGCCCAACTTTGCCAGCCCGAATCCATCTACTGGTGCGACGGTTCCGAAGAGGAAAACACAGAACTTTGCGACATGCTCGTTGAGGCAGGTACTTACATCCGCCTTAATCCTGAAAAGCGCCCTGGTTCCTTCTTGGCTCGCTCCACTCCTTCTGACGTAGCTCGCGTTGAAGAACGTACCTTCATCTGCTCCGAAAAGGAAGAAAACGCTGGACCTACCAACTACTGGGCAGATCCTGCCGAAATGAAGACCAAGCTCAACGGTCTCTTAGAAGGTTGCATGAAGGGTCGTACCATGTACGTCATTCCTTTCTGCATGGGTCCTCTCGACTCCCCTCTTGCTAAGATTGGTATCGAAATCACTGACTCCGCTTACGTTGTCACCAACATGCGCATCATGACCATCATGGGTGCTCAAGTTCTTGCTCGCCTTGAAGGTGAATTGAACGGTGAAGGCAATCCAAAGCGCGACGGTTACGGTACATTCGTGAAGTGCCTCCACACTGTTGGTGCTCCTCTCGAACCAGGTCAAGCTGACGTTACCTGGCCTTGCAACGAAGACAAGTGGATTTGCCACTTCCCTGAAACACAAGAAATCATCTCCTTCGGTTCCGGTTACGGTGGTAACGCCCTCCTCGGTAAGAAGTGCCTTGCACTCCGTATCGCTTCCGGCATCGCTCAAAACAATGGCTGGATGGCTGAGCACATGCTCATCCTCGGCATCACCAACCCAGAAGGTAAGAAGACTTACATCACAGGTGCATTCCCATCTGCTTGCGGTAAGACCAACCTCGCTATGCTTATTCCACCAACAGAATACGCAGAAAAGGGCTGGAAGACTTCCATCATTGGTGACGACATCGCTTGGATTTGGCCTCATGAAGACGGCACATTCCACGCCATTAACCCAGAAAACGGCTACTTCGGTGTTGCTCCAGGTACATCCTACGCAACCAACCCAATCGCCATGGACACCATCAAGGAAAACATCATCTTCACCAACGTTGGTTTGACTGACGACGGCGACGTATGGTGGGAAGGTATGGACGGCGAAGCCCCAGCTCACGCAATTGACTGGCAAGGCAACGACTGGACACCAGCTTCCGAAACAAAGTGCGCTCACCCAAATAGCCGCTTCACCGCTCCTTGCAAGCAATGCCCAACTTTGGACCCAGAAGCTTCCAACCCTGAAGGTGTTTCCATCTCCGCATTCCTCTTCGGTGGCCGTCGTGCAACCACCATGCCACTCGTATTCCAATCCCGCGACTGGAACCACGGTGTTTACATCGGTTCTACCATGGGCTCCGAAATGACTGCAGCTGCCTTCGGCGCTATCGGTCAAGTTCGTCGTGACCCAATGGCTATGAAGCCATTCATCGGCCTTCACGTTGGTGATTACTGCCAACACTGGCTCGACATGGGCACCAAGGCTCCTAACCCACCAGCAATCTTCAACATCAACTGGTTCCGCAAGAGTGCTGAAGGTAAGTTCATCTGGCCTGGCTTCGGCGACAACATGCGTGTCCTCGAATGGATCCTCGGTCGTTGCGAAGGTACTGTTGAAGGTACACCAACAACACTTGGTGTTTCCCCAACATGGGACGAACTCAACACCAATGGTCTTGAGTACACCCAAGCTGACTTCGAAGCCAACATGGCTCTCTGCGCTTCCGAATGGAAGGCTGAACTTGAATCCCAAACAGAGCTCTTCGCTTCCATGGGTGCCAAGCTTCCTGCCGAACTTGAAGAAGAACGCGTCAAGCTTCTTAAGGCTTTCGCTTAAGTCGAACAGCAAAAAATTTCAATTTATTGAAAATAAGGCAGCCGCTCCAATTGGGGCGGCTGTTTTAATTTTAGGCACTCCGTCAGATGTGTCGCGTCATTTATTACATCCTAAATCAGCAATTGTTGGAGGAATGGCTCGCAGAGCCTTTTCCACCAACAATTGATACGTGCTCGAAGCGCATGCAGTAGTGCAACTCAAGCCTAAAATCGTATAAAGTGCGGGTGTAACCCGCCGAGCGCAGCGAGTTTATGCCGATTTTAGGCTTGAATTGCAC
>JAWXTZ010000041.1:0-16464 GCA_044433085.1 Akkermansia sp. | reverse complement strand
AAAAAAGGCGCAAAAGTCACAAATTTGCATCGCATTTCAAGAAAGACCCGAAAAAAATCGATTTAGGGTTTAATCCGAGGCATTCAGACTAATTTTGCAAGGTGCCCTTAAGGGGACCTTGAATTATTACGTCATTGTTACGTCAGGTTGAAAAAAATCTTGTATGCTTTGAAAAATCTGCTAAATTGAAGGGAACCTTGCTCTGAGATTCGTTTTCATTTTGACGTAACGCGTCAAAACAGGGTATCTCACCTAAAGTATGAATGCAAAAAAACATATCGCGCTTGCTGCAGATGGCGCATTTAGCGTACCTCTTGCTCTGTCTCTGTATTCCCTCCAGTGTGCTGTAGCCCACTGTGAGGATTACTGCATTCATTTGCTTGATGGTGGAATTGAGCGCGCTTTGTTAAGTTCGCTCAAGCTTGATATTCGTTATTATGATGTGAGCTCGGCTCTTAAGCATTTGCCAGCATCGGGGCGGTTTCCTAACTCGATTTATTACCGCTACTTGCTCCCAGATATTATTCCTCAGGATATCAGGCGTATTTTTTATATGGATGTCGATACGATGGTTTGTTCTGACATTTCGGCCTTGTGGGATGTTGATATGGGCGATTGTATCATGGCGGCTTGCCCATGGCTGGTGTTTGCTAAGGCGGGGCAGGAGTATAAGCCTTTTGTTGATCATTTCACTCAACGCATGGGCATTGCTGAGGATGATGAGCCTTATTTCTACTCTTCAATGCTAATGATGGATTTGGAACGCATGAGGCAGGAACAAATTACCCGCCAACTTGTTGAGACTACAGAGCTCTATCCGCCGTCCCAGTTGCTGTGGCCTGACCAAGATGTTTTAAATGTTGTTCTTCGAGGACGTATCGCGAGCTTGCCTTTAAGTTATAATGTTATTCCGATCTTTGCTCAAGATATTGATTTAGAGTCATCGGCCGCTCGCCAAGCGTATCACCATCCGCATATTGTCCATTTTGCCGCGACTAAACCCAATATTTTAACTGGTGCCAAGTATCCTTTTGAAGATCAGTTTTTCGCATTATGGAAAAACAGTCCTTGGTGCTACCAAATCCCCTATCCTCTCGTTTCGACCTACGGTATGGGGGCTTGTACCAAGGCGATTTTGCTTACCCCTATCAAGTTGGGAATCAGTTGCCCTTTATTTTTGCGAGCTTACGGCAGGCTGCTTGGCTTACTGCGTTCCCTTTTATCTTCGTAGGGGGGGAGCTAGGTTTTTTTTTGTAGACTGCGTAAAATAATGCTTGCTACGTGGAGTTTGATTGCTATTATGAACAATAATATCTCTATTTATGAAGCTTCACCTCTCTCTCAAACTTCGTGCCGCGTTGATGGCTTGCTATCGTTTTGCTGCTCCTCTTGTGCTCACCATGGCTACGGCTGGTTCGTTTAGTCATGCCGCCGATACTGATTCTACTGCTCCCGGTTCCCTAGATGGTGGTTGGGTCTATGTTTGGGGGGATGAGTTTAATGGTGACACGCTTGATGAATCAAAGTGGGATTACGAGTTGGGGGTTGTCCGCAACCCTGGTACCCAACAGGTCTATACGGAGGATGCTGTCACCGTTAACAATGGCAACTTAACCATTACTAGCACTTATGTGGGCGAAGGGTCGGATGGTGTCTATAATGTGAATTATATAGGTGACGACTATGATTATTTTGTTTATAACACGGAGTACTTACCCTATTCCAGTGGTTCTGTCACGACGAAGGATACGTACGAATTCCAATATGGTCGTTTGGAGGTGAGTGCCAAGTTGCCTGATGCCACAGGTGCATGGCCTGCCATTTGGATGATGGGCACTAGTCTTTACGGTGGTGACAAATGGCCAACTTGCGGGGAAATTGATATTCTTGAACACATTTCCCAACATGATGGTCTTGTCTACACCACGCTTCACTTCACAAACAGTGGTTTGGAAGCTGCTCGTTCTGACTACACGTATCAATTTGACCCTAATACTTGGTATGATGATTATCATGTCTTTGCGATGGAATGGACAGAAGAAGACATCAAGATTTTCGTCGATGATTTCTGCATCGCGATTTTTGACTTTGACTCCCCTGTCTTTGACTTTGTCAATGGTGAAAACCCCTTTGAGGATCCCCAATTCCTCATCCTTAATACGGCTATCGGTGGCACCTGGTGTGAATTGGCTGATGACCCATCGGAATACCCAGTCGAATACCTCATTGACTATGTACGCTATTACCAATCACAAGCTACTGAGGCCGAGCGCGGCAATGGCAGCATTGATTGGGCGGCAACGAGTGATTCCACGGTTGACTTGAGTGCTAATACTGCGAACTTGCGCGCCACGGCTGGTTTTACGGCTGGGAATGCTGATATCATCGTCATTGATGCTGACAATTCGGAACTGAACAAGGTTTACGTCAACAGTGGCGACTACACGGGTGACATTCGGGTGGATTTTAAAAAGTCTTACATCGATGTGGGTGGCTGGTATGCTGGTCACACCGACGGCACCTTGACTGGTGATTTAACCATGCGTTTTAGTGGTGATTCACTGGGTGGGGTTCAAAGTACGGCTGGTGCTGGGGTCAGTGTCTTTGGTACGATGAATGGTGATATCGATGGTAATGTCTACATGGAGTTTTCCAACACGGGCTTTAGCTTAGGCTCGATGACGAAGAGTGAATACTCCGTTGCCAGTGCCTTCTGTGGGGATATTTCGGGCAATGCGACACTGGTCTTTAATGGTGGCGATTACCAATACCGTGTTCTGGGTGGTATTGCGCTCAATGCAACGGGTGAAACCAATACCATTGGTGGCAATGTGAGTGTTTATGTCAATGGCGGTGTCTTCCAAGACGATGTGATTGCTGGCGGTCTTACGGGCATCATCAAGGGTGATAGCTCGATTGAAATTACTGGGGGCACCTTTAAGGATAACATTTATGCAGGTGCTGCTGGGGATGGTCTTGTTGAAGGCAACACAAGCATTCTCATTTACGGATGCACAGGCACCTTTAAGGATGGTATCACCATCAACGCCAGCACGGATTTAAACACCCAAACGAGTGATGCAAGCATCACTCTTCGGGGGGAAGATGCTGCCTACACGCACAGCCTCAGTGGTTTTGAAGGAACCTTGACTGGTGGTAACACCACAGGCACACGCACGCTGAACATTGATAAGGCCAATGTTGATTTAAGCGGTGCTACCCTTACCAATTTTGATAGCATCAGCCTGATTAATGCTTCAACGGTCAGCTTGGCAGCAAGCACCAACTTGAGCAGCACCTCGGTGAGCGTCAATAACTCCTCTCTCAGCTTTGCTGCGGCGGATACTGCGACCAAAGTTACCGTTTCCAACCTGACGCTTTCCAGTGGTTCCTTGAGCATTGGCGATCGTGTCTCTGTTGTTGAAAATGGTGGTGCGCTGACGACGGGACCTGGTACGGGTGTCTGGACCAACAGCTTTAAGTTGAACTTAGGTACGGATGCGTCCTTAAGCTTGTCGGACAAGCTTAACATTGTACGTTCACAGACATTTACGGTTGAAGGCGCGGGTGAATTCTCTGTATCGGGCATCCAGCTTGGCACGGGCAGCACAGATGGTGGCTCGACCCTGATTATTGAAAAGGGCGCGACCATGAATATTACTGGGGCTGATCTTAGCAGCGATAGTAAAGCAGCAGGCGATTATGCCTTCATGCTGGGTAATTTTGATTGTGACAGTCTCATCACCGTTAATGGCACCTTAAATGTTAATGCCGCGATGAGTGCCATGAGTGGTGGTGCTACCATTGCTGTTAATGGCACCTTGAAGCTCAATTCAGGTCTGGACATCAATGCGATTGGCGACAATTATGGTGGAGCGAATGTATCGTCCATTAAGGTCAATGCTGGCGGCACCTTGGCTCTCGGTGAAGGCACAGCTAAGGCGGATAGCGAATTCTTGACTGTTAGCATGGCTGATGGCTCGACCATCAAATCTGTGGCCAACACAACAATTTATGAAAAGATTAGCTATGCTGCGGGTGCTACCATCAGCTTTGCGGGTGAGCAAAGCACGCTGAGCATGGCTTCTGCCATCTCTGGCATTTCTGCCAATATTGCGGGTTCGGTCGCCTTTACGGCTGGTGCAAGCCTCAACAAGCTGAATCTTGCCAGCGAATCCACGCTGAGCATCAGCAGTGCTGTATCGGCCGATACGGTGGACAATGCGGGCACCATTGCCATTGGCACAGGTGGCTCCTTAAGCATGGGCGCCAATTCGGGTGCTGGCGCCATCTCCCTTGATGGTGGTTCCCTGACCCTGACCTCTGACAGCTTGAACACTGGCATCATCGTCAACTCGGTGGGTGCAAACATCTCGGTAGAGAGCAGCATCAGCAACTTACTGCTGGATAGCACGATTACTTACACCGATTACGCCAACAATAAGCTCTCCTTTGATGGTGGGCTGGCTCTGAACATTGGTGAGAATTTCGCCCTTGATTTCACCACTGGTCTGGAGATTGGGGAATACACCCTCTTCTCCAATCAGGTGACGGCTGGGGATTTGAGCCATATCCAAATCACGGCAGATAATCAGTATGACTACGGTTACGATTTAAGCGTTTCCAACACAGGCTTGCTCACACTGACCGTCCGCGCCTTGGAGAATTTGCTGATTGATTCGGACTATGATGTCGCAGGTAACGCTACTTACGATAACATCCAAATCACGGAAAACGCAGTCATTAGCTCCGCTAATGGCAGCAGCCTTGTTACAGAGAATTTGGTCACCAAGAGTGGTGTTGCACTCACGATTGAGAGTGCGGTGCAGTCCGACAAAATCATCAACACGGGATCCATTGCCCTGCAGGATGGTGGTACCCTTACTAGTGACAGCCTGAGCAGTGATAGTACGTCTGCCTTGGTCACGGTCAACAACGGCAGCAGCATGATAGTGGATGATGCCTCGGATTATGTTGGCAAGCTGGTCATTAGTGGTGGTTCTGTTGAGATTGGCAATGCAAGCGACGCCACTTCAGAGGTGAAATTATCAGCCCTTAGCCTTGGCGAAAACGCTAGCTTGACCTTGGCTGACAAGGTTGAACTCGTTGTTGGCGCGGGTGCTGATGGTGACAAGGGAACTTGGACCGACACCAAATCATTCACGCTGAATCTTGGCACGGACTCGCAGCTTAGCATGGATATCCAGCTCTGCTTCTACAATGGGCAAACGGTCAACATTACCGGCTCTGGTGAATTTGAGGTCACCGGATTAAGACTTTCGACCTATGGCGCAGGTGTTGACTCTGTTACTGGCGGCTCCACCTTAAATATTGGACAAGGTGCAACAATGACGGTGACTGGTATCAGCACCGATTCATACGAAACATCATCCGTCAACTTAGGTGGCTGGAACCGTGGGGAGAATACCATTAATGTCGAGGGTGTTTTAAACATCAATGCAGCGCTTACACAAAATGCGGGACATAGTAAGATTAAAGTTTCAGGCACTGGTACCCTTCAGCTCAATGAGGGCTTAAGCTTCTACAACGGCACATCGACCACCAAATCAAGTATTGAACTTGCTGATGGTGCAACCCTTATTTTGGGCAATGAGACGCAAGCCGCTAAAGATGGTTTAGCCGTGACTGTCGGCAGCTCCACCATCGAGGCTCATGGCAATGCCACGGTTTACACCACCATGAGCTATAAGGAGGGTAGCCAAGTTTCCTTCAAGGCAGGTAGCGACGAAAGCTTGACGCTTGCCTCGGCTGTGTCAGGAACCAATATTTCTGCCAACATATCGGGTGATGTCACCTTTGCCGCAGGGGCACAATTGAGCTCCGCCAAAGTTGAGCAAGGCGCTAGCTTGACGCTTAACAGCGCGGCCACCATCGCTTCGACAACACTTGACGGCACGGTAAAGATTGGTTCGGCTGGTTCCATCACCAGTGGCAACATCACCATCAATGCGATGGCTGATAGCACTGCTGTCTTGGCTCAAGTTGCTGCGGGCACGTCCGCCAGCATGAGCACTGATGCCATGAGCAATGCCGCCATCACCAATGCTGATGTCAGCCTTAGCGATAGCGCGACCTTGAGCAATAGCACGATTGACGCTAGCTCCAACTTGGATGTTCAAGCGGGCACGCTGACCATAACAGGCGAATCGAGCTCTGTTTCAGCCAACACGACACTCGCGAATAACGCAAGCGTCTCCAATGGTCTGATTACGGTAACAGGTACCGAAGTTGCGGGTGGCAAGTCCAGTGTTCAATATGCCGAAGGTGGCTCGCTGAGCACAAATCGTTTGCAAGGCGCGGTGGTAAGCGGTGCTAGCGTGACGGTTGGCTCGGCAACGCAGAAGCAAGCCTCACCAATGATGATGGTGATGTCTCGCTCCGCCTCTACCGAGCTTAGCTATGATGAATCGACCACGATTGCAAAGACCAGCTTTGTTGACTCGTCCATCAATGTTGTAGGCAGTACACTATTAAGCTTGGATAGGGTTATCATTAGTGCGGATTCAAGCATCAACACAAGCAGTGAATCAGCGATTAATCTGAACGATAGCACAATTCAAGCCAATAGCAGCAACAACCTAACGATTGCCCCAACAAGTCAAACTGGGACAGACCAACTCGTTGCCACCTATACCATCACCGTCTATGACAGTTCCTTGGGCAATGAAGGCACGGTAAACATTGGTGGCAGTTTGAGTGTTAACCTCTTCGTATCTGAAGGCGAGTTGTCCATCTTAGAGGGCTACTGGTCCAATGGTAGCTTGTTTGATATCGCTGTTGATTTTGGTGGTGATGTAAGCCTTGTTAACTCCGCTCAAGCATCTGATATCAGCGTTAACATTTATCAAGAAGGTTCCGACTACGCTGCATTCACCATGTCGGGCTTCGATGAAAGTGCTTTGATGGTTAACAATGGGCTGCTCACCTTAACAGTCCCAGAGCCCAGCACCGCAACTCTTAGCCTGATGGCACTTGCAGGCCTGCTTGCACGCCGCCGCCGCAAGGACTAAGAGAAGTCTCTTATACCTCTTCAGCTCCGCGTCATTGAATTGACGCGGAGTTTTTTTATTTCTTGATGTAACACCTCTAGACTTGAAGTATCATGAGCAGCTGGGTATAATACACGCGTGAAGTTTATTGTCGTAACAGGTGGTATTGCCTCGGGTAAGTCAACAGTAGTTCGTATGCTTGCTGAATTAGGTGGCAAGTCCTTGACGGTTTTTGATTGTGATGCAGCGGTTGCTCAACTGTATCAGTCGGGGCGAATGTCACGTGATTTGGTCTCGAACTTTGGGGCGGATGCGCTGGATGAAAAAGGTGCCGTCAATAAGGCTTTTCTGCGAGATATCGTCAACAATGACCCAGAGGGTCGCCTTAAGTTGGAAGCTCTGATTCACCCCAAGCTGGCGGTGATGTGCCAAGAGGCACGCGACCAAGCCGCCAAGCGCGGTAAGGTGCATACCTTCGTGCTTGATATTCCTCTTTATTTTGAGGGGACATCCAATTATGGCGAGGACATGGTCTGCGTGGTCGCCACCTCGCATGAGTTGCAGATGCAGCGACTGATGGAGCGCGACGCCTGCACGCGCGAAGCGGCCGAGGCCGTGGCGGCTGTTCAGGCACCGACGCAGTTGAAGATTGATCGCGCTGATATGGTGTTCTGGAATGATGCTTCAATGGATTTACTGCGCGAGCAGGTCACGACCTTCTGCCGCGCCCATCTGGTGGTGGAACAGGAAGAGGAGGTGGAAAAGCAGCGCGAGCTCATTGATTTGAATAAGCTGCGCGCCCTGCCCTTCCATGAACTTCAAAAGCTGGTGGAAACCCTGCCCAAGCGTGGTCTCAACACCCTGACTCGCAGCGAGATGCTGTTGGAGCTTGGTCGCCACTACCTGCGCCACGAGCATGAGGTGGTCGTCGAGGGGGCCTTGGAGATTTGCAAGGATAACTTTGCGATGCTGCGCGATGCCTCCCGCAGTTTTGCCCCCTGCCCTGATGATATTTATGTCAGCATGGCGCTGATGCAGAAAAATGGCTTGCGCGCTGGTAACAAGGTGAAGGTGAAGCTTCGCGCCAAGCGCGGCAATCAAGACAAGTACTTGGCAGCTGCCGAGATTTTGGAGGTGGAAGGCATCCCCCTTGCGGAATATCAGGCCCCGACTCACTTTGACAAGCTGACCCCACTCTTCCCCCGCGAGCGCCTGATTTTGGAGAATCCCAAGTACAAGTTCTCCGCGATGCGCGTCTTGGATTTGATTACACCCTTGGGCATGGGGCAACGTGGGCTCATTGTAGCACCACCGCGTGGTGGTAAAACGGTTTTGTTGAAAATGATGGCCAAGTGCCTTCGTGCCAACTACCCCGATGCGGAGTTGCTGATTTTACTCTTGGATGAACGCCCTGAGGAAGTGACTGATTTTGAAGAGACGATTGACGTTCCCGTCTTTGCCTCAACCTTTGATGAGCCATCTAAGCGCCATGCGCAGCTTAGTGACATGATTTTGGAGCGCGCGCGTCGTCGAGTGGAACAGGGTAAGGATGTCATCATCATGCTCGACTCGCTGACCCGCTTGTCGCGTGGCTACAACGCCAACATGAGCGGTGGCCGCACCATGTCGGGTGGTTTGGGCTCCAGCGCCTTGGAGAAACCACGCAAGTTCTTTGGTGCCGCCCGCAATGTGGAGGAAGGCGGCAGCCTGACCATCCTCGCCACCTGCTTGGTTGAGACGGAATCGCGCATGGATGAAATCATCTTTGAAGAATTTAAGGGCACGGGTAATATGGAAATCCACCTCGACCGCGAACTGGCCGAGCGTCGTATTTACCCCGCCATCTCGGTACCGAAGAGCGGCACGCGTAATGACGACCGCCTCTACCACCCCGATGAGATGGCTCGCATTTTACAACTGCGTCGTCAATTGGCTAGCATGCCCGGTTGGGAGGGGCTGGAAACCTTGCTCAAAAACATCACGAAGACGCAGAATAATGCGGAGCTGCTGTTGAAGGGGCTGGTGCGGTAATTCGTCTTGTTTTCGCGTTGCTGCGGTGGTGCGCTAACGCGTTTGCGACGGAGAATAGTGCGCGCTTCGCGCGAAGAGGTAGGGGTCGCCCAACTGGGTGGGTGGCACCGTGCTTGGTTTGCCTCGCGGGCGTTAGAAAAGAACAGGGGAGGGTCAGTTGGGCTCCTGGCTCCGCCAGCTCTGCCGAGGGCGTCTCCCGACGGGCTGAGGCTTCGCCTCAGACTCCATTGGGGCTAGCCCCAAACCCCACTGGGGTGCAAGCACCCCAGACCCCAGTCACGATGCTGCGCATCGTAGGGGCTTTTTTGGCTGCGCCCCCCATTAACAACACACTCTTCTTTTTTTATCGCAAAACGCTTGATATTTGCAAGCTTTCATGTATACTTCCAACTTCTTGCCGCACAAGAGGTGCGGCAAGTATCACAACCCTAATATACTCATCATTGAAAATGAAAAACCCTAGAGTCGCTATCGTTGGCGCTACCGGTGCGGTAGGCGTCGAGATTCTCTCTTGCCTTGAGAGCCGTAACTTCCCCTTAGCCTCCCTCAAGTTGTTGGCTTCTAAACGTTCGGCAGGTAAACAGGTTCCTTTCAAGGGTGAGATGCTCACTGTTGAAGAACTCACTGCTGATTCCTTCGGTGATGTGGACATTGCCCTTTTCTCCGCAGGTGGTGGTATTTCTTTGGAGTACGGCCCCATCGCTGCCGCTGCCGGTTGCGTGGTGGTTGATAATTCCTCCGCTTTCCGTCAAGATGATGATGTGCCTCTCGTGGTTCCTGAAATTAACCCCGAAGCCGCTCTCAATCACCCCCGCAATATCATTGCTAATCCCAACTGCACGACTATCATCACGCTGATGGCGCTCTTCCCTCTGCACCAACGCTTTGGTCTTAAGACGGTCATCGCTAGCAGCTACCAAGCTGTCTCCGGCAGTGGTCAAGCTGGTATCACGGAGTTGGAAGGTCAAGTGCGTGCCCTCGTCAATGGTCACCCTGTTGAAACATCTTGCTATCCTAAGCAAATTGCCTTCAACCTGATTCCTCAGATTGACAAGTTTACCGATACGGGTTACACCAAGGAAGAGCTTAAGATGCTCAACGAAGGTCGTAAGATTATGGGCTTGCCTAAGTTGAGCGTGACTTGCACCTGCGTGCGCGTCCCCGTTTACCGCAGCCACTCCATCTCTTGCATCGCTCAATTCGAGCAGCCTGTTTCCGTTGAAGAGGCTCGCGCTTGCTTCGATAACAAGCCCGGTGTTGCCCTCATGGATGACACAGACGCTGGCGTATGGCCAACCCCGCTTGATTCCACCAATGGCGATACCTGCTATGTGGGTCGCATGCGCATGGATTTGGCGGTCGATAATGCCCTCAACCTCTGGGTTGTCGGTGACCAAGTTCGCAAGGGTGCTGCCTTAAATGCAGTCCAAATTGCAGAGCTTCTCGTCCAAGCTTAATCAAATCAAAACTTCAGGGCACCTTGCAAAATTAGCACTGAATCAAAGCTGCATCCGAGATTACTGTCAATCGTGCGATTTTTGTCGCTAATCGGTGCAAATTTGTAGCTTTCGCGTCACAAATATTTAATATTTGTGCCCCTCAAGCCGCAAATTTACACTCGATTCGCTTCCAAAACTCATCACGCCTAATTTTGCAAGGTACCCTTCAATCAACTTGTCGGGTGGTAAAATTCACTCGACAAGTTCTTTTTTATTCGCTACACTCTCATTACTATCATGTCCGTAGACATCAAATCCCTCATTACCGAGACGGTTTCCCTTGTCGAAACGCGTCTAGACGCCCTTCTGCCCAAGGAGGAAACAAGCCCAACAACCCTTCACAAGGCCATGCGCTACAGCATTTTTGCTGGTGGTAAGCGCATCCGCCCCATGCTTTGCTTGGAGGCCGCCAAAGCCTGTGGTGGTGATGCCGCTGTTGCAAACGCACTCAATGCTGCTTGTGCCTTGGAAACCCTGCACACCTACACCCTGATTCATGATGACCTGCCCAGCATGGACAATGATGACCTGCGTCGCGGTCGCCCCACCAATCACAAGGTCTTTGGCGAAGGAGTCGCCATTTTAGCAGGTGACGCCCTGCTGACCGAAGCTTTTGCCATGCTGGCAACCACCCCCAGCAACAGCCGCTATGATGTGAAGGATTACATCACCGAATTTGCCTACCGCACAGGCAGCCTCAACTTAGTTGGTGGTCAGGTACTCGACCTCGAAGGCGAAGGCCGCGAGCTGAGCCTTGATGAACTGCGCGACATCCACAATGGCAAGACGACCGCCCTGCTCGTCGCCTCCCTGCGCCTTGGTGGCATGGCAGCCGACTGCACCAGCGAGCAGCTCACCGCCCTGAGCGACTTTGGACGCAACTTAGGACTAGCCTTCCAAATCATTGATGATATTTTAGATATCACCTCCACCCCAGAGATGATGGGCAAGAGCATTGGCAAAGATGCCAAAGTACAAAAAGCCACCTACCCCGCCATCATCGGCATCGACAAGGCACGAGCCGAGGCTTTAGAACTAACAGCGGCTGCCCGCGCAGCGCTGGAATGCTTCTCCCCCAAGAAGCGCGAAAATCTTCTTGCCATCAACGACTACTTGCTCAACCGCAATTATTGATAGCATCAAAGCCATCCATTTCCCCAAAGCGCCCCACCGAGGGCGCTTTTTTTGTTACTGTACACGGTCTTACCAGCAAGATAAGCCCCTACGATGCGAAGCATCGTGAACGGGAGTCCAGAGGACGCTTGCGTCCTTTGGTGGGTCTGGGTAAAGCCCAGCCGTCGGAGACGCCCGTCGGCGAGACAATCATGTAAAGAATGCTCAGCATTCTTTACAGTCGCCAAACTAACCCTCCCTTATTATTAAACGCCCGCGTAGCAAACCTAGCATCAAGCCACTCGCCCAGTTTGGCGACTCCCCCTTCATCCGCGCGAAGCGCGCACTTTTCGACCGTCGCAAACGCGTTAGCGCACCACTGAGGTATTATTCAAGTAGCATTCCAATAAAAAACAGCCGTGAACAGTAACGCTTTTTTACACACAAAGAAAAAATAACGCTTGCCATTATGAACAAAAACACCTATATTTGTACATAATACTGAACATTATGAAAAGAACACTCTTACCTGTTCAACAGCGACGCCTGAATAGCTTCGGGGAAAACATCAAGCTAGCACGGCTGAGGCGCAATCTTTCCGCCCAGCAGGTAGCGGAGCGCGCTGACATCTCCCGCACCACCCTCTCCAAAATAGAAAAGGGTGATGAAGGCGTTGCCATTGGTTCCATCTATCGTGTACTCATTGTTCTGGGACTCGATCAAGACATTCTTCAAATCGCCAAGGACGACCAGCTGGGACGAGCCCTCCAAGATGCCCAAATCCTCACACCCCAACGCGCCCCTAAAAGCAAGCCATGAATTCAGATGACAACATAGAGGTCTACTACCACGACCAAGCAGCCGAGCAGCCTATCCTGATGGGTATGCTGCGCGGCAGCACCGTGCGAGGAAAGCAAGTCTTTAGCTATGATAACAGCCGCGATTGGTTACAAGGCCCCCATGCTCGCGCGCTAGACCCTGACCTGCAACACTTCCTCGGCAAGCAATATCTGCCAGCGGATAAGAGCCAATTCGGTCTTTTTCTCGACTCCTGCCCCGACCGCTGGGGGCGCATGCTGATGCAGAGGCGCGAAGCAATTCTTGCCCGCGATGAAAATCGCACGGTGCGCAAATTAAATGAAAGCGACTACCTACTTGGAGTTTATGACGGAAACCGCATGGGTGCACTACGATTTAAACGACAAGGAGGGTCAGAATTTTTAGATAATCACCACGAGCGAGCTGCCCCACCTTGGACACAACTACGCGAACTAGAACAAGCTTCGTGGATGCTTGAATCGGAACAAACAGAAAACAAAAGTCAATACAAGCAATGGGTCAAACAATTGATGGCGCCGGGGTCATCACTTGGCGGAGCCCGCCCTAAAGCCTCTGTGACTGATGAACAAGGAGCCCTTTGGATAGCCAAGTTCCCCAGCCGACACGATCAAGTTAACCGCGGTGCATGGGAGGCGATTGCCTATGAATTAGCTTGTCGCTGCGGCATCACGATGGCACCAAGCAAAGCCCAACGTTTTGGATTATCTCAACACTGCTTCCTAAGCAAACGCTTTGACCGTAGCACCACAGGGCAGCGCATTCATTTTTCCTCCGCGATGACCCAGCTAGGCTACAGCGACGGTCAAAGTTCTAGCGAAGGCATCAGCTACCTCGAACTTGCGGAATGGCTGCAAGGTTCCAGCCACCAACCCAAACTGGATTTACAGCAACTGTGGCAGCGCATCGTCTTTTCAATCGCTATTTCTAACTGTGATGACCACTTGCGCAATCATGGCTTTATCCTTACAGCTAAGGGATGGCAACTATCACCCGCTTACGACATCAACCCTGAAGAAGATGGCATGGGATTAAAACTCAATATTTCCGAAGACGACAATACGCTGGATTTTGAACTCGCTCAATCCGTGGCGCTGCATTTTGGCATCAGTGCACCCCATGCCAAGCAAATCATTTCACACACCCAACAAGAAACATCACAATGGCATCAAATTGCAAAGCGCTTAGGTATCGCCAAGCAAGAGCAAGAGCGGATGAGTTCGGCCTTCATCTGTCGATAAAATCACAACTTGCGCGTCATAATGGACTTCTCTTTACTTGACATGGCTTGATGAAACCCCTATCCTTATAGTATGAATATGACTTCTTACCCCAACCCGAGCGGTGCTGTAATGAATGCCGACGAAGTAAACCGCCGTGTGCGCGTTTATTTGAATAAAGTTTACATGTGGATGGCCATTGCCCTGATTACCACGGCTACCGTCGCTGCTTATGCAGCAGATAGTACCGAGACCATGATGTGGGTCACCAGCGGTGCCGGCAGCTTGATCACCATCCTCGGAAGCCTTGGCATCATCGTCATCATGCACTTGATGCGCAATAAGTTGACCGCAGGTGCCCTGACCATGCTCTTCCTCACCTATTCCGCCTTGACGGGTCTCTTCTTTGGTCCGCTGCTGGTGGTGTACACCTCCCAATCCTTAGGCTTGGCCTTTGGCTGCACGGCTGGTACCTTTGGTGCCATGTCCCTCTATGGCGCGATGACCAAGCGCAACCTCTCCACCATGGGTCGCTTCATGTTCATGGCACTCATCGGTCTCATCATTTGCAGCGTACTCAATATTTTTGTGGGTAGCAGCATGCTTGATTTTGTCATCTGCATTGCAGGTGTACTCATTTTCTCTGGCTTAACAGCCTATGACACCCAAAAGTTGATTGAAGAAGGTGGTATCTTGGAAGAACATCAAATGGCGAAGCCCGCTGTCTTTGGTGCGCTCTCCCTCTACTTGGACTTCATCAACCTCTTCCTCTACATCCTTCGCCTCATTGGCAACCGCGACTAAACGCCCGAATTATCACGCTTTACATCATCCTATCATGAGTACCGACCTTGAAGCCTTGGCGACAGACGCCATCTCCAAACTCCTTGCATCCCTTGATTATGAATTCACCCTTGAATGCAGCGAGCATGAAGAGGGACTCTGCTTCATGATTTCCAGTCCACAGGCCAAGTTCCTGATTGGTGACAAGGGTGATCGCTTGGATGATTTGCAGTACCTCGTCAACCGCACCATCCAACATAGCGATGCCGATGCCCCCCGCGTGCGCATCGACTGCGACAACTACCGCAAAAACATTGAAACCAAATTGATTCAGCGCGCCAAATCCCGCGCAGAACAAGTCCTGCGCTCTGGCAGTCCCCTGCGCATGGAGGCACTCAATGCCTACCAACGTCGCATTGTCCACAACGCCTTAGCCGAAGTTGAAGGCATCGCCACCGCGTCGGAAGACAGCGAATCCCGATTCAAGCGCATCGTCATCTCGCGCAAGTAAGATGAACGCCCTCATCAAAACAGCTTTGACAACATGCTTCATCCTCCCCCTCATGGCGGAGGATGAAACGTTTAGCCTCTTCTACAGCGATGAGGCCCAGCGCCCCTTCCTTGAAAAAAGCCTCGCCCAGCTACCCCAACATGACTGGAAGTGGTATAAACTCGAGGAAAACCCCATCACTCCTACCGACATCAAGGCCGTCACGCTCGCACGCATCTTCAACATTCAAGTAAGCCCCAGCCTACTGATTATAGGCGCAGATGGTCGTTATCAAAAGCTGCGGGGCGACCTCATCACCCCGACTGGCTTGAAGGTAGCCCTCAAGCGCCTGCCCGAGGGGCAAAAAGCTGACCCTCGAACAGTCATCCTTGCCAAATTGGCTGAAGAGCGCGCCTTGAGCAGCAGCCCCGATGTCAGTGCAGCCACCATTGAGCAATCTGTCGCCACCTGCTACCAAGCCCTGAAAGAAGACAGCCTGAGCGATGAGGACCGCCAGCGCATCGGGCTACGCCTGCTCTACCCCCTACTAATGCGACAATACAGCCGCACCTACAAGCGACACCGCGCCCACACGCCCGAGACCGAAGCAAAGCTCCTCGAAGCCGTCAAAGCCGTCGAGACCGCACGCGACATCAACCCCACCTCCGCCCTTGGACGCGAGGCCTTCACCCAGCGTGACGAACTGCGCAAAGCGCGAATCAAAGCCCGAGCTTACGAATAAAGAGGAGGAAGCTTAAATTATAGGACACCTTGCAAAATTATAGATTTTCCGTTTTATACTCGGAATACCCCTCGTAGGAATAGCTGTGATCAATGCCCTTCATGTATAGGGCTCTATCCTCGGTTTGGTCGGTCAAGGCTTGCTTGATCACGTGCTTGATTTCGATATCTTTAATGGGGCTTCGTTCCATGGCCATCAAGTAGTCGTTCTTGTCAACCCGACTCCAATCCACAACCAGTCCAAGCTCTTGCTTGAGCATACAATCGAGCCAAATTCTCGTGCTACGCCCGTTGCCCTCGCAGAAGGGGTGAGCCACGTTCATTTCGACATATTTCTCCATGATTTGCTCAAAAGTGGACTGGGGCATCATGTCAATATGCTGAAGCGAAGCTTCTAAAAACATCACCGAGGCAAAGCGAAAGTTACCCTTTGCGATATTAACGCTGCGCAAATGCCCCGCAAAGCGATAGATTTCCCCAAAGAGGTAGGCATGAATCTTTTGCAGACTCGCGAAGCAACCAGCATCCCAAGAATTGAGGAGACCTAACTCATAGAGCTCCTTTGCATTCAACTTGCTGATTCGCTCCTCTTGCTTGGCAAGCTCGATGGGACAATCAATGCCTAATATATTATTCAGAACCGAGGTCATTTACTTAGGTGATATTGTAACAAGCTGCTGAACTAAAATCAAGAACCTTTCTGCCAAGCAGCCGCCAGCCCCTTAAAGGGCTGGCGGCTT
>JAWXTZ010000040.1:0-16529 GCA_044433085.1 Akkermansia sp. | reverse complement strand
ATTTGTACAGATGAAGTTAACAATTCCACGCTTAGAGTCTATATTTTTTATTGCAAAAGGTGCCAAAAGGTGCCAAAAGGTGCTAAAAGGTGCTAAAAGGTGCTAAAAGGTGCTAAAAGGTGCCCTTAATCTTCTTTCGCTTGATAGATGGTTCGAGAAGGGAAGGCCATGCTGATATTATTAGCCTTGAATGCTGCAAGAATGTTCTTCGCGAACTTGTAGCGGACGGATTGGTAGTCCGAAGTATTACACCACGCGCCCACGCGTACATTGAGTGTGCTATCGGCAAAGGTCAGGAACTGGACCACGGGAGCTGGCTCGTGTAGGAAAAGTTTTTCTTCTTCGACCAAATCCAACAAGACCTTTTTAGCCAACTCAATATCCGAGTCATAATCCAAGCCCAAGGTGAAGTCACAGCGACGCATCTTGCTGCCTGTGATATTCGTCATGGGGTTTTGAACCAAGTTTTGGTTGGGCACGCGAATGAGCGAATTATCAATTTGGCGCAGATGGACAGAAAGCAAATTGATGCTTTCAACCGTACCTTCGCAACCATCGACACGAATGTAGTCTCCCAATTTTACACTTTGTTCGGAGACAATAAAAATGCCGCAAATGACATTACTCAGCGATGTTTGGGAGGCAAAGCCGATGGCGACACCCATCACGCCAGCCGCGCCCAGAATGCTCATCACATCCACATCAATCGTGCTGAGCATCAGCATAAGAACGATGAACCAAATGAAGGTTCTAGCCATTTTGCTCAGCAGTTGGCAGACTTGGGGTGGTACTTTTTGATGTCGCTCTAGGCCAACAAAAGTTTTGTGTGTTAGGGTCGCAAAGAATTTCCCCACAATGAGCCACAGGATCAAAAAGAAAATCCGTTCAGGTACATCATCAATGACGAGCCAGTGAGAAAATTCTTGTAATTTAGCTGTAATTGCAGGTGAAATGTTCATCGAAGTCATGATAAGGTCTTAGCGCTGAAATGACGAGCAAAATATAGGGCATTGCGTCAGATTAGTCGTGCCTATAGGTTTGTTTTCCCTTTTTTGCAGAAGTAAACAAGATGAATCACCGCAATCGCGAGAATGAGAATAGCCGCGTTCATACAAGTTGCGAAGAAATAGAACACTGCCTCCAAGGCGTCTGGCTGGCTGTGGGGGTAGGTAAGCTTGTTGCAGATGAAAATCATCACAGGGGCGAGCAAGATTGAAGCCACAAGGTAGCTCCAACGCAAGGCTGCCGGTGCTGACCATTCAGCTAGGAACAAGGCTGCGATGCTGAAGATGATGGACGGTGCAATGATAAAATAAAACTGCATCGTGGAAATCATCTCCAAATAGCCCAGTGAATAGGGAGCTTCGGGATCAACCTCTTGGGCAGGCAAGCAGCGACTTGCTTCATCAGCCTTGAAGATAGTAAAAAGGGCATATTGCTGCTCCGCATCCCAGTAGAGACCGAGGTATCCCTCGCTACGTACTTGTTCCTCATCTCTGCCCTCAAAACTCCAAGCCTCTGCACTGCGGTACATCTTGATTCCTTGCCCCGTCTCATTGAAGCGCAATCCTACATGCCGTGTCAATCTCGTGGGGGAAAGCTTCTTTTTGATGCCGACAAAAGCGCGATGGTATAAGCCTTTATCTTCCTCTCGGCTCGACTCCACTAAAGCGAATTGTCGTAGATTAAAATCGACCCATTCCTGACTGGGGTAGAGGAGGTGAACTGCCCTCCAGATTCGTCGATTATCCGTCTTATAAGGATCGCTCACAAAATTGACATTCGCAAGGCTGGGCTCTTCGCTGCGGTGCACATAAGTCGCAGCATCACAACAGGACATCCATTGATGGAACTGCCAGTTCTCACTAGAAATGCGGCTTGAACGAAGTTGAACACAAGTAGCCACCAACAAGGCAAGAGCCGACAACAGCAGTAGCGAAAAGAAGACGATGCGAAATTTTTTCATTGATTCCATCATAGCTAAAGATAAACTTATCGTCAACTAGAAAGGTTCAGCCCTATTGCTAGTCTATGCTGGAAAGATGCGAATGCCTTATTTTGTTAAAGTATCCGCGGCTTCTGCTAGCTTTTTGGTGGAGGCTCTGCCCTTTTGGGCTAGGCTGGGGGCGAAGAGGGTGAGGCGGTATTCTTCAATCATGTAGCCCATGTTGAGGTAGGCGGGGGGGAGGGGCTTTTTGTTTTTGCCGCTGAAGGTCTCGGCCACGAGGGGCTGGGTGTAGTAGTTGGCGATGCCGTTTTCTAGCTGGGCCATGCGGTCGAGTTCTCGGGCGGCGGCTTGTTGCTTGATGCGTTGGATGCGCTCCAAAATGCCGCGCAGGTGGCGCTCCATGTCGTTGAGTCGGGCGTAGCCGCCGCTGCTGAGGAAGTGGGGGCGGGTCAGCCAGTTCCATTGGCGCAGCAACTCATCGGCTATTTGGGCGTTGTATCGGTCTTTGCCTGCGGTTAGCTTGAAGATTTTGATGGCTTGTTCTACCTCCACCAAGCGGTTCCAGAGTTTGGTGATGGGGCCTTTGAGGATGTCGAACATTTTTTCGCGTAGGCGCAGGCAGGCGGCATCAAAGTCCGCTGCCGTTCGGGGCAGGGGCTGCATGGCTCCTTCCATCGCGAGTTTGACTATCTCGTTGATGTTGTTTTTGGGGTCCATGCCCAGTGTTGTCAGGGCGAGTCGTGCCTCCATGCTGGTGAAGGGCATCTTTTGGCTCTTGCGGAAGTGGTTGACAAAATCCCCGTGGCGCAGCATGGCGAGTCGCATGACCCCTTGTCGGTGGGCGGCATCGGCTTCTTCTTGACTGGCGTAGATGGCTACTTTGACCGCGCGTTCGCTTTCCTCCTGCAAGGCGGGGTAGCCCTTCTGCTTGCCGAGTTGAACTTCTCTCGCCAAGTCACCACAGTCCCAGCGGGTCATGGGGGTGTCGGAGTAGAGTTTCTTTTGCACCTTTTGCGCGCGGTTTTCCAGACGCTTTTCTTGGTAGCCGCTCAGTCTTTCGCGCAGGGCTGCGATGTCCGTCCCTTGGGCGAGCACCTTGCCTTTGTCACTGGTGACAATAATCTTGGTGATGTATTCGGGCAGTAGTCGCTCGTGCAGCGCCTCTTCAAATTGGCTGGCATTGCAGAATTTTTGAGCGCCCGTTGAGCGGATAACGAACTCGGCCAAGGCTTGTTCCAGCGGTCGGTCGGGTATGCTGCCATCGTGCTCATCCGCGAAGCGTTGAGCAGATTCGGCAATGGGGTGCAGGAAGTTGCGGACATCCTTGGGCAGCGCACGCAGCAGACAGTCCGCGCGATGCGGCAGGTGGGCGGGCACTTGCCAAGCGGGCAGCCAGTCGGGGAAATCATGCAGCTGGTCAACATGCAACTCCATCGTCACGCCATCATCAGGCGCACCGGGGTCATGCTTGTAGTAGAGGGGGTAGCCGATGGGCTTTTTGCTGTCATGGGGCTGCCAGCAGAGCTCATCGGGGTAAAGTTCTTCGGGCGTGTCGCCTTCACCGGGGTAGGTGCACTCATCAAAGGGAACAAAGAGAATCTTTTTGTCCTTCTTCTCCACTTGGGCCCGCCATTGGCGCAGGGCTTTTTCACTGGCGATGTTTTGCGGCAGTACTTTGTCAAAGAAGGCATAGACCCCCTCGCTGCACCAGAGCAAATCGCGGCGGCGCAGCTTGGCTTCGCTGAGTTTTACCGCTTCGCGCATGGCTTTAAGGTGGGCGATGAAGGGGGGTGTGTCTCGCAATTCTGCCTCCATGATGCCATCGCGGATGAAGATGTCGCGCGCTGCCTTGGGGTTGATGCGGGCATAGCTCACGCGTCGCCCATCGGCAATGGTCAAGCCCCCGCAGTTGACGCGTAGTTTGGCATAGACTTGCCCGCTCGCCTTGTCCCAATGCGGGTCATAGGCGTGGCTGTTGCAGAGTTGGGGGGCGACTTGCTCCACCCAAATGGGGTCGAGGATGGCACATCGACGCATCCACAGGCGCGTGGTTTCCACCAGCTCGCTACCCATGACCCACTCGGGGCGTTTTTTGCGTTTGAAGAGCCCTGACCCTGGGAAGATATTGAAATCGCGCCCGCCCGCACCACGGTAGTTCTTTTCTTCGGGGCGCCAGATGCCGATATGAAGCGGGGCACCAGCCAAGATGCTGCGGTGAATCATGGCATCACTCGCTTGTTTAGCTTCTTCCTCCAACGCGGGGATGCGCCAGCGTAGCCCCTGTGCCAGCGCTTGAGCCAAATCATGGGCGAGGTTGTGCCACTCGATGATGCGTAAAAAGTTCAGGTAATTTTGCTTGCACCAGCGACGAAGCTGGTTGCGCTTCCAGCCACGGTGACCTTCGCGGTACTCCAAGCTGCTGCGCCAAAGCTTAATCAGGGAGAGGTAGTCGCTGCTATCCACCTTCCATTGTGCTTGGGCTTGGTCGGCCTTGGCGGCATCGTCCGCAGGGCGCTCGCGTGGGTCCATGATGCTGAGCCCTGCCACGATAACGAGCATTTCGGCCAGCGAACCTTCCGTTTTACCCTCAATCAGGATGCGCCCAAGTCGCGGGTCGAGGGGCAGTTTAGCGAGCTTATGACCGATGTCTGTGAGCTCCTTCTTGCGGTCGAGGGCACCGACTTCGCGCAGGCAGTGGTAGCCTTCGTTGATCAGGCGGGTGCTCGGTGGGTCGGGCAGGGGGAAGACGCCCAGCGGTGGCAGTTTGAGGTCGGCCATGCGCAGGATGACACCCGCCAGCGCGCTGCGCTTGATTTCGGGGTCGGTGAAGGCATCTCTGTCGTTAAAATTCTCTTCGCTGTACAGTCGGATGCAAACGCCCTCGCAAACACGACCGCAACGACCTGCGCGCTGGCGGGCACTGGCTTGGGAGATATCCTCCACCTGCAAGCGTTGGATTTGGCGACCGGGTAAGTAGCGGCTGATGCGCGCCAGTCCGCTGTCAATCACGTAGATGATACCGGGGATGGTCAGCGATGTTTCTGCCACGTTGGTGGCGAGTACAATGCGCCTGTTGCTGCCGCCTGTCTGGAAAATCTTTTGCTGCTCACCCAGCCCCAATCGGGCAAAGAGCGGCAGGATGAGGGTGCGACTCAGCCCCATGCCTTGCAGGGCATCGGCACAGTCACGGATTTCGCGCTCCCCAGGTAAGAAGATGAGCACATCGCCCTTGGAATCGTAACTGCTCAGCCATTCCACCGCACGGCTAACGTGGTCGGGCAGTTCTTCATCTTGGCGCACGGGGGGCATGTAGTGCATCTCCACCCCATAGCTGCGCCCTTCCGCATGGATGACGGGTGCCTTGTCGAAGAAGTCCGAAAAGGCGGCTGAGTCCATGGTCGCGGAGGAGATAATGAGCTTCAAATCGGGGCGACGCGCCAGCAGAAGCTTCATGTAGCCGAGCAAAAAGTCGATGTTGAGGCTGCGCTCGTGCGCCTCATCCAAAATGATGGTGTGGTATTGCTTGAGGTCGGGGTTATCCTGCGTTTCAGCCAGCAGGATACCGTCTGTCATCAGCTTGAGCTTGGTCTGCTTGCTGGTGCGGTCATCAAAGCGGACTTGGTAGCCCACGTAGCCACCCAGCTCGCTGTTCACCTCCTCCGCAATGCGGCGTGACACGGCTACCGCAGCCAATCGGCGCGGTTGGGTACAACCCAGTTTACCTCGCTTATTGCCCGCGACCTCCAGCGCCATTTTGGGCAGCTGGGTTGTTTTGCCGCTACCTGTCTCACCAACGACGATGACGACTTGATTTTCGGCAATGGCCTTCTTAATCTCCTCGCGATGGCGGGCGATGGGAAGGTCGGGGTACTGGAAGGATGGGGCTTCGCTCATTATTTACCCCAACGTTTGGTGATACCCTCGTAGGAGTCAATGCGACGGTCGCGGAAGAAGGGCCAGATGCGACGATGGTCTTCCAAAGCCTTTAAGTCGAGCTCGGCTGTCAAAATCGTGCGATTGTCGATGTCGGCCTTGGCAACGATTTGACCGCAGTAGTCGGACACAAAGCTTTGCCCCCAGAATTTGGTTTCTCCCTCCTGCCCGCAGCGGTTGACGGCACAGATGTAGCAACCATTGGCAACACCGTGACCGCGTTGAACGGTTTCCCAAGCGCAGTGTTGGGCGGTGTAGAGTTCTTCTTCACCAGGTATCCAGCCGATGGCGGTGGGGTAAAAGATGATTTCAGCACCCTCCATGGCAGTCAGTCGAGCAGCCTCGGGGTACCATTGGTCCCAGCAGATGAGCACCCCAATGCGACCAAAGCGCGTCTCAAAGCACTTGTAGCCCAAATCACCGGGGGTGAAGTAAAATTTTTCCTCAAAACCGGGGTCCTGTGGGATGTGCATCTTGCGGTACATGCCGAGGAAGCTGCCGTCGGCATCAATGACCCAAGCGGTGTTGTGGTACAGCCCCGTGGCGCGCTTTTCAAAACCGGCGGCTACAATGACGATGCCGAGTTCTTTAGCGAGTTCGCAAAGCTCATCCGTCCAAGGACCGGGGATGGGGTCAGCCGTGTTAAAGAGCTCCGTATCCTGAGTCAGGCAAAAGTAAAGGGTGGTGCACATCTCCTGCGTGCAAACAATGTTCGCACCTTGGGCTGCTGCATCGCGAATGGCTTGCATTTGCAGCTTTTTATTTTCGGCAGGTTCCGCTACAGCTTCTTGCTGGATAAGGGCAATCTTCGGCATGCGCGCACTATACCACGCGCGCGCGAACGTGTCGAGTCCGAAACGGTGAGACATCAGCCTTCTGACTTAAAAATGGATTAGAATATGAATATTAAACTTGATTTCCCAGAAAAAATAGTGTATTTTTCTGGAAAATGAAGATATCAATCAAAAGTCAGATTTTATTACGAATAAAGCAAGGCAAAAACGGCTGGGCGTTTTCGGCTGCTGATTTTGCTGGTGATTTTTCGAGGCGTGAGATTGATGAAAGCTTTTCGGCCTTAGCTGCCGAAGGTGTCATTCGTCGTGTCATGCGGGGGATTTATGATGTTCCTCGGTATAGTTCCTTATTGAGGCGCGAAACCGCACCTAGCATGAGTCAAGTAGCCAAGGCCTTGGCTCGCAAATTTAAATGGAATATCTACCCAGACGGAAATACTTCACTCAATTATCTGGGGCTGTCAACACAGATGGTGGCTAAGCATATTTATCTGTCTGATGGCCCGAGTCGTAAGTATCGCATTGGGGGAGTCGTGATTGAATTTAAGCATAGAGCAGCTAAAGAATTATCGCTTAATGGTAACAGGAATGCAGTCTTGCTCGTTCATGCGATTCGAGCCATGGGTGCAGCTCATATGAATGAATCATTTATCCAAACATTGTCCACCAAATTTTCCGCTGAGGAATGGCTTGGTATTTATCATGATGCGAACACGAGTGCTGCATGGATACATGATGTTATTGCTAAGGCTTATCAAATGAAAGAACGCGAATATGAAACGAATTGCACAGGCATCCAATGAGGAGCGTCAGATGGTTTTCATTGATGTTGCGCATCGTAAATCCCTGACACCAGAAGTTGTTGAGAAAGATTTTTGGGTTTCGTGGATTTTGAGCGAGGTGTTTGCCGATGATTTCTTGTCACAACTCCTGTGTTTTAAAGGTGGTACATCTTTATCCAAGGTCTACGGTATCATTGAACGCTTTTCTGAGGATATTGATTTGATTCTAGCGAAACATGCTGTTTTAGCAGTCGGAGAAGATTTGGTTCAAGCGACGAATCGCAAGCAAAAGGAATTCAATAAAGTGCTCGATATTCGCGCAGGCGAGTACATATCAACGAAGCTAAAGGATGCTTTATCTCAATGCTTAGCACCTCTTTGCGAGCTCCGCGCTGATGAGAATGATTTGCATGTGATTTGGGTGCGCTATCCTCGGATTTTCGATGATTCTTATATCTTGGCAGATGTGAAGTTGGAGATTGGTCCAGCAGCTTTATGGAATCCCAATGAGCAATATCCAGTAGATTCATTTGTCAATCAGGCTTTACCCGAGTTGGCTTTGTCCTCAGTAAATGTGCCCACGGTAAAAGCTGAACGGACTTTCTGGGAGAAGATTACGATATTGCATCAAGAGCATCATCGTCCTGAGGGGAGTGTTGTACCCGCTCGGTATTCGCGACATTATTACGATGTCTACCAAATAGCCCATACGGACATTAAGGAACAAGCCACGCATCAGCCCTTGCTGTTGGCGGAGGTTGTTGCTTTCAAAAAGCGATTCTACCCAAGGGGCTGGGCTAACTACGACGCTGCTGTTTTAGGGTCGATACGACTTATTCCAGCTTCTCATAACTTGAAAGTTTTGCGTCAGGACTATGAAGAGATGAGGGATATGATTTACGGCAGCCGCCCCACATGGGATGAACTGCTATCCTATCTCGAAGCGTTGGAAGCCGAGCTTAACAGTGCTTTCTAAGTACCCTGCTGGTGGCGAGGACGATTAGGTTCATCACGACGATGGTGCTGCCGACGGGGGTGCTGTAGAGGATGGAGATGAGGATGCCGATGAGCGCGCAGGTGACGGAAATGAGCACGGAGCAGAGGATGACCCCCCGAAAGCTCTTGTAGAGGCGCATGGCTGATAGGGCAGGGAAGACGACTAGTGCACTGACAAGTAGCGAGCCCACGAGGGTCATCGCCACGACGATGACGGCGGCGATGGTGATGGCGATGAGTGTTTGGTAGATGGCGGTGTTGATGCCGCTGGCCTGCGCGAAGGTCTCATCAAAGGTGACGTAGAATATCTTGTTGTAGAAGAGGGTGAAGATGATGATGACAAGCCCCGATAAAATCATGCTCGTGATGACATCGGTCTGCGTCAGTGTCAGGATGGAGGTGGAGCCGAAGAGGGTGGTGCACACGTCCCCCGCCAAGTTGTTGGAGACGGAAAAAACGTTCATCAGCAGGTAGCCGATGGCGAGTGAGCCTACGGACATGACAGCGATGGCGGCATCCCCACTCAATTTGCTGTTGGGCCCCATGCGTAGCAGGATGATGGCAGCTATCGCTGTAACGGGGAAGACGAGTAGGTCTTGGTTGGCTAAATGAAGGACGGATGCCACGGCAATGGCGCCAAAGGCGATGTGGGAGAGTCCGTCCCCAATGTAGGAGAGCCGTTTGAGTACTAAGGTTGCGCCCAGCAGGGAGGAGCAGAGCGAAATCAAGACCCCCACGATAATGGCGTATTGCACAAAGGGGTAGCTGAGGTAGGTGTTGAGGCTGTCGAGGGTTTCAGGCATCGAATTCGTGGTGGTCGTAGGCATCCTTGGTCATGCAGTGGACTCCGCAGTTGCGTAGGCAGAGCACGTAGTCGGCATCGTTGATAACTTCCTTGAGGTGGTGGGTAATCATGATGATGCTGGTGCCTTGTTTGTTGAGTTGTCGGAGCAGGGCGTAAAAATCTTTTCGGGTTTCCTCATCCAGCCCTGTGCCCGGTTCATCGAGGAGTAGCGCTTTGTCGGTGGCGCAGAGGGCACGTGCCAGTAGCACGCGTTGTTGCTGCCCCCCCGAAAGCTCGCTGTAGCTTTGCTTGGCTAAATCGGCAATGCCCAGCCGAACCATCATGGCGTGGGCTCGTTGTTTTTCCGCCTTGCGGTAGAAGGGCAGCCAGCTCATGCGGTTCAGGCAGCCAGAGATGACAATCTCAAAGACCGATGCGGGGAAATCCTTCTGCACGGGGGATTGCTGGGGCAAGTAGCCCAAGGCTTTGTCGCCCGTATCGCCTAGGGCGATGCTGCCTTGAATGGCTGGTATTAAGCCTAATAAGGTCTTGATGAGGGTGCTTTTACCCGTCCCGTTGTCGCCTACAATACAGGTGTAGGAGCCACTGGGAATGGTGAAGTTGATGTCGCGATGGAGGACGTTTTTACCGTATCCCATCGCGAGGTTTTCGCAGATGATTTCCATGAGGTGTAGTTAGGGGGCAAGGGCTGCCTCAATCGCTTGGCGGTTCTTTTCCATGAGCTCAAGGTAGTGCTTGCTGGCAGGGTTTGCGTCGGGCACGGTGTGGAAGTCGTATAAATCTAGGATTTGGCAGTCGCTTTGCCCGCTGTTGGTGATGAGGGTTTGGGCGAGTTTTTGCATGCCACCGTGAACCTTGAGAATGGCGTGGGGCTTAAGCTCTTTGAGCAGGGTGCTGAGTTTGGTGATTGTTTCAAAGCTGGCTTCCGTTTCTGCCGAGCAGCCATGGAAGGCGGCGTGGTGTTTGATTCCGTAGTCATGGAGCAGGTAGACGAAGGGGAATCGGTCTGCGATGATGAGGGTGTCGCGACCAGCCTTTTGGGCTGTTTCGGTGTAGCGCTCATCAAGGGCTTTTAATTGGGCGATGTAGGCTTGTTTGTTAGCTTCCAGTTCAGCACTTTGAGTTGGGGTAAGTTCCGATACAGCGTCTTCAATCACACTGCAGAGGATGATGGCGTTGCGCAAGGAGAGCCAAATGTGCTCGTCTTCGTGTGCGTGGTGGTGTTCGCAGCCATGCTCGTGCTCACAGCTGGCGTCATGCTCGTGCTCATGCTCGCAGGTGGCACCATGCGCGTGGTCGTGGTCGCAGGGTTCGCCTTCAAGAAGCTGGATTTCATCTTCTAAGGACTCCATCAAATTGATGGTTTGGCGACCTTCTTTCGCCTCAAGCTTCAAGACGCGGTCAACCCACTTGTAGGAGCTACCACCGTTATAGATAAATAAGTCAGCCTTGTTGATGGCGGCAATGTCTTGAATTGTAGGCTCGTAGCTGTGCGCGTCAACACCACTGTCCATGAGTAGTTTGACGGAGAATTGGTCGGTGTTTTGACCAATGATTTGATAAAGCCACTCGTATTCGGGGTAGGTGGCAACAACGATGCTTTTCTTGTTTTGCGAGTTATTGTCAGATTTTTGTTCGCACGCGATAAAGAGGGTGCTACTAGCGATGATGCTGGCAGTCAGTAGGTAGCGGAGGGTCTTGGTGATATTCATGGTAGGATGAAGTGTTTTAAGACGAGGGATTTATAGCTCTAATTCTCATCTTTGTCAATCTTATTGAAGCTTTTGTACTTAAAAAGTTTGTTAAATCTAACTATTGAGGGGCTTTGCTTCTCCGTTTATTCCTTCCCGCCTGTCGGTGATAGAATGTTGACAAGCTGCGGAAAATGGCGTATGATTTTACAAAATTGTGGGTTAATGGCTAAGGATTCAAAAAAATACCAAACGAAACAGCGTAAAAGTATTCTGGACTTGTTTGAGCTCAGTGGACATCGGGCTTTATCGGCTCAAGATGTTGCGGCATCCTTGGGGGATGACTCTATCAGCATCAGCTCCATCTACCGCAACTTGGCGGAGATGGAGAAGACGGGGCTGCTCTGCCGTGTTAGCGAGAAGAATCGCGGTGCGGCACTCTATCAATATGTCAATCCCCAAAGCTGTAGCGGTATCATTCATCTGAAATGTCAAGATTGTCAGGAAACCTATCACCTTGATTGCTGTGTTTCGGACATGGTTTTTGCCATGGCTGAAAAGAATTTTCATTTTCAAGTGAATCACTCGACTCCGTTCTTGCTGGGTCTGTGCGAGCGTTGTCGCGCTAAGGCTGCTGATATTTAAGGGAACCTCTAGCTCTAATACCAATTGCTAGAGGTTCCCTTGGAGCACCTCTTTAGAAGGTGTAAGTCATACCACCGTAGATGGCGGGACCTGCGTTGAGGATGCCTGCATCGGGGTCAATTTCAAACTCTTGGTCGAGGACGTTCTCAACACGAAGGTGAAGTTTGAGGGATTTATTGACTTGATATTGGGCATACAGGCGTGCGCTGAAGTAGTTGTCCGTCGGTTCACCATGGTGATTGACGCGACCGACACCAGCGGATAATCCCGCACCAATGGTCAGACCGTCGATGGGCTTCGTGTCAATGTCGAAGCTGTAGAGTTGGCGGGTGGAGTTTTCAAACTGCGTTCCATTCATCTTGGGTTGGGTGTAGGTGAAGGAGAGCGTGTAGCTCGTGTCCCAATTCTTCTCAATTGTTCCTTGCAAGCTCAGCTCGATACCTTGGGATAAGGTGTGACCCGCTGCATTTTCAACCATGAGTACGTCTTCGTGCTCGTGGTCAGAGCCTGCGTCTTCGTGCTCATGGTCTTCGCCAGCGTGGTCGTGGTGGTGAAGCATGTTTTTGTACTGAGACCAGAAGTAGGTGGCGCTTATCTTGTGGTCCTCGTTAATCTTTTGCTCGATGCCGATATCGGCACTGATGCTGGTTTCAACTTCCAAATCGGGGTTGCCAACATAGGTCGTTGAGCCTGTCGTGAATTCGGAGGTGGATAACTGCCATTGCGTCGGGGCTTTGTAGCCGGAGCCAAATGAGGCAAAGGCGCGCGTTTGGTCTTGGTTGAAGCGGTAGTTGCTAGCAAAACGGTAGGTGAATTGTTCGCCAAATTGTGTGCTCGAATCAAGGCGCAAGGCGATGTTGTTGTCCCAATTTTTGCTGGGCTTAATGTTGTGGCTCAGCGCAAAACCGTAGATGTTTTCCAAGGCATTGTGGATTTCGGGTGCATGCTCATGGTGGTCGTGGTCGTGGTCGTGGTCGTGGTCGTGGTCATGGTCATGGTCATGGTCTTCACAGCAATCTTCAGATGCTTTGTTGGAGTAGTAGTCTGAGCGGTCCCACGAAAAATTGAGACTGGTTTCGTTTTCCTTGTTCCAAGTCAGCTGGTTTTCCCAACGCATTTCGGTGTTGTCCAATTGGACTAATTGGTCGCCATAACTGTCATTTGTGTTGTAATACCCCGCAAAAAGAGTGGTGGTATAAAAGTCGCTGATGACCGATTGATGCTTCGCGGTAAGGAGGGTGTTTCGCTTTGCAAAATCCTGATAGCCATCCACTCCGTCTTCGACCAATAAGGAGCGGAACTCACTGTCTTGGCGGCGGAAGGTCAGGGTGCTTTGGTTGTCCTCGTTGGCGCGGTAGTCAAGGCGCATGCTCTCTTGCCACACTTCGCTGTGCCCCAAATCTTCAACATCAAAGCGGCTGCCATCAGTCTTTCTAAAGTCGTTGTCTGTGGTGGTGTAAAGGGCGTTGATGTAGTAGGAAAGCTTGTCAACAATCCCTTGTGCGGTCAGGCTGCCCGTGTAGGTGTTAAAGCTGCCACCCTCCGCAAAAATGCTTGACGAGGGCTCGCCCTTGCCCTCTGGGGTCTCCATGAAAATGACGCCATTGACGGCACCGCCACCATAAACGGCTGCTTGAGAACCACGAAGAACTTCCAAGGTGCCGAGATTGAACAGATTGGTCTGGCTGACCACAGACCCCGTTAATTCGGTGTTAGAGCTTTGCAATTTCATCCCATCCATCGTCGTCAGACCGTAGCATTCGGCACAGGTGCCACGGATGTTGGGCACGGAGCTAAAACCTGGTGTTACGCCGCCACCGGGGACGGTGTAGACGCCTGGTACTCGTTGAAGGGCACCGCTGAGGCTGTAGATGCCTTCATCCTTTAAGTCTTCAACGTTAAGGACGGAAACCGACACGCCAACTTCGTCAACGGCCATGTTAGCACCACCAGTAGCCGCGCTGGTGACGGAAGGAAGAAGAACTTCATCATGGAAGACTTCATTCTCGGCGCTTGTTGAGGTACCGCTGCTTAAATTTGCGATTGATTGGCTGTTTGCGCCCTCCTTGTTAGGCTGTGTTGTTTCGATGCCGTAGGCGATTGAAAGGTAGCTCGATATTGCTATTGCGCTAAAAATGCGCAGCTTAGCTCTTCTGTTTAATGGGTTCATGGTGGAATGGTATAATTTTTAAATTTGCGAATCAATCGCAAATTGATATTAACATGTTCTATCATCAAGTCAAGAGCTTTTGGTGGTGGAAGGGGGTGATTGTCATAAAAATGCCAACATGGCATAGCTTAAACTCGACAAACTGTTCCGTTTGTGGTTAACTTTTCGCACAGAATATCAATTTTAATAATCTCATGACTTCCTACACGATTTTCCAAAAGGCTGACGAGGCTACTGTTGCTCTCATTCTCGACTGGCTTCGCAACCAAGAACGCGGTCTCTATCGCGCTGCATTGAACGAGCTGTCCGCACTCAAGAAGCTTCGCCCCCAATACATCAAGCAAAAGTCTGTTGCTGAACAATTTGAATGGTTGAAGAAGATGCTCTCTTGGAAGCCTGCTGAAACCATCGGTGATCACCTTCTTCAAGTTTGGCTCGTTCGCAAGCAAGAGTCCATGCTCGTTAAGTTCCTCAACGACCTCGGTATCGAACATAACGGTCACGGCATGGTTGATGGCGACCTTCCAGAATCCATCGACGGTGAAAAGTTGAAGCCAGCTGTTGATGCTCTCTACGAATCCAACCCAGCTGGTGTTGTTTCCGTCTACCTTCAAATGTTCCAAAACCAAACGGAAAAGGGCTGGAGCGAACTTCAAGAAATCCTCGATACCGACGAGCGTTTCACCCTTCGCTAAATCCTGCGAAATTTTTATGTTCAAGCCGCATCCCCCACCATGGGCTGCGGCTTTCTTCTTCCCATGTTCGACTTAAGCGACGACGAGCGATTTATGATGCAGGCGATGCGCGAGGCCGAAAAGGCCCGTGCCGCTAGCGAAGTGCCCTGTGGCTGCGTGATTGTCAAGGACGGCCGCATCATTGCCCGCGGGTGGAATCAGGTGGAAAGCCTGAAGGATGCCACCGCACATGCCGAGATGATTGCCCTGACCGCTGCGCAGGAGGCCTATGGCGATTGGCGTTTAGAGGGCTGCACCGTCTACGTGACCAAGGAGCCTTGCCCCATGTGCGCGGGTGCCCTTGTTCACTGCCGCCCCGACCGCGTCGTCTTCGGCATCCCCGACCCGAAGGGCGGGGCCTGTGGGGGCTGGATTAATTTGCTAGACTCCAACCCACCGCTCAATCATGCTTGCGAGACGACATCGGGGGTCTTACAAGCGGAATGCTTGGAGCAGTTTCAATCTTTTTTTCGTGCTGCCCGTGCCGAGGCGAAACGACGCAAGTTAGAAGCCCGCGCAGCCGCTGCCTTAGAAGAGGAGAAACAAGATGAAGCCTGAACTAGAAATTTACCTGCATACCGAGTCCACGTGGCTCACCGAAGAGCTCGCCAACAAGTACCTCGCAGCACTGCAAAACTTGCTGCCTAGCTTGCTGGCGCAGCCCAAGGGGGTGGAGCACGTGCTCAGTGAACTCGATTTGGTGGAGCTCAATATTGTGGATGACGCCACCATCACCGACATTCACGCAGAATTTCTCGATGACCCCACCCCAACCGATGTCATCACCTTCCCCTATGGCGAGATTTTTGTCAGCCTCGACACCGCAGAGCGCTATGCCGCCCAGCACGGTGTTGCCGTTGAGGAAGAGCTGCTGCGCTACCTCATCCACGGCTTGGTGCACCTGCACGGCTACCTTGATGCCACCCCCGAACAGCGAGCCGAATTATTTGCCGTGCAAGAGCCCTTGGTGAAAAAGGCTTGCTTATCCTAAAGCTTTCTGCTATTTTATTGCAGCATTTGCTCCGGTAGCTCAGCTGGATAGAGCACGAGCCTTCTAAGCTTGGGGTCCCGCGTTCGAGTCGCGGCCGGAGTGCTCACAAAAAACCGTCATCACAGGATGGCGGTTTTTTTGTGGCGCGATGCTCACATGATTTTGATAGACTGTGGCTTTTCTTTCACCCTGCGATGCTTGATTGTTAGTCTGATTTGGGGTTTAATAGTTGGCAACGGAACTCCATAGGGGAGTTCTTGTAGATGAAAGATGCTATGATTAATGATATCAATAATGTTGTGGAGTTCGATTTCTTTTCCGAACTCAGTCACAAGGTAATCGACCTGATTGCCCATGTGCGTGTGATTCTTTTTCAATTGGATGCCAAGGCTGCGGTCAAGGCAATGACTTTGTGCAATCAGCTCTGTATTGAACTTCGTAAGGCCGAGGCGGATTGCAATGACTGCTTGCTCGTGGGCATCAGCAGTGATGCCGAACGCTACCATATTGTGGGCTGCGCCCAGCGTTGTAGCCGCTTGCTGCGCATCGTTAATCAGGTGAGTATTGTGCTGCAAGGCGTACAGGATTTGTCGGGTCGTGTCGATGTGCGCGATGTGGACAAGCTTAAGTCCATTTACCTGATTGCCGAGGTGGAGTTGAAGGATGCCGTCCTTTCCATCATTCGTGAAGACGAAAAACTCGCCTACTCCGTCCGTCAAAAGGATAAGGAGCTCGATGCGCTGTACCAAAAGGAGATGGAGCGCATCTTCAAGGGAGCAACTGATGAGATGAGCTACAACTTCCAAACGGCAACGAGCTTGCTGTTTATCTTGCGTGCGATTGAGCGCATTGGTGACCATGCTAAGAATCTGGCGGTGCCTTCCTTCTTTATGTTGGCACCGGGGCGTTAAATGGCTTGTAATTTCTATCAATTTTTTTTAGGATAGTGACATGGACGTTTTAATCGTTGAAGATGATGCTGACATTGCGGATTTGGTCGCCTTTAGCCTCGAACGCGAAGGCTTGAGCGTATCGACCGT
>JAWXTZ010000039.1:0-16582 GCA_044433085.1 Akkermansia sp. | reverse complement strand
TACAGATACTCGTGTTACAGAGGCAGCAGCAACACCAGCTACGATGCAGCCATTGAACTCAATGGCGGTCGCCTGAACCTCAACGAAAGCCGCTTGAACACCGACATCAGCATGACGGCAGCAGGCACGATTAGCACAAGCAATGCCGCCGGGCTTGAACTCAACAGCACCATCAGCTTTGATGGGGCATGGGCATCCAGCAATAGCCTCACCCTCGACTTCACGGGCGCGGGCGACATCAGCTTGGGCGATGGAATGAGCATCTCCTTCAGCCAAAATCTGGAGGCGGGCAGCTACATCATCTTCAGTGGATTGAGCAATACTAGCAGCCTCAGCTACGACTTCAGCTCGATTGCCGGACTCGACAGCGACAAGTACAAGCAAAGCTGGACTTGGACAAACGACAGCCTGCAAGTCAGTGTCACCCAACGTGGCGACTACCTTTGGGATAACGATGCGGAATGGAATCAGCAAGATGGGGAAAGCGTCAACGAGTTTGTCGATGGCTCCAACCTCATCATCGCCAACAACTCGGGTCAACGTACGACGGTGAGCAGTGACACAGCATTGATTGCCGGCAACATCAGCCTGAGTGGTAGCGATGATATTGAGCTTCAAGGAGCCGCCATCGAATCCGACAAGAGCATCAGTAAAACAGGTAGCAACACAGTCGAGTTAGGCAGCAGCATGTCGGCAGAAGAAGGCATCTCCATTGAAGGCGGCACCATTCAACTGACCGAAACGGGGCAAATCCAAAGTGATGTCAGCATCACGAATGACGCCAGCCTGAACGCGGGCAACATCACTGTGAGCGCAAAAGATACCACTGCCCTTGTCTCCGTCGGGGAGAACGGTGGTCAAGTGCTGCATGATAAGCTGCATGACACCCACGTCAACAGCGCCATCATCACCGTCAGCAAGGCGACAGCAAGCCCCATGAGCATGATGCTGATGCGCAATTCCGCTATCGATTACCATGAGGATGCCACCATCAGCGGTGGTTCACTGAGTGACACCTTGGTTCGGTTGGAAGAAGATGTCACCCTGATGCTTGACAACACCTTGATTGAGGCTGATAGCAGCTTTACAGGGGCTGCTGGCAGCAGCTTGATTGCCGATAGCGTCACCATCCAAGCCAGCGAGGCCGCCAGCAGCTTGAGCATCGTCAGCAGCGAAGAATCGCTCTGCTTTGAGGTGGATACCTTTGGCGATGTCGCGACAAGCGTGCTCAACTCCATCTCCCTGCAACTGATGCTGACCGAAGATGAATTGACCGCACTCAACAGCTATCTTGAGGCGGGCAGCGAAATCAGCGTCCTCATCAGTGGCATTGCCTCTCTCGATACCGATACGCAATACGATATCGCCATCATGAATGCCAGCGACCCCGATTATGTCGGTCCCGAAATTGGATTCACCAACATTGACCTTGTTGACGGCTACCTGCGGATTAGCACAGACGCCATCCCTGAACCTAGCACGACAACGCTGTCACTCTTGGCCTTGGCGGGATTTCTTGCCCGCCGCCGCCGCCACTAAGCGCAAAAAAGCCCCCATGGATACCGTGGGGGCTTTTTTGCGGGCACTTAAGAGAACTCAAGGGAACCTTAATGCTCGTAATAGGTGTAGCCTTGCAAACCATCGCGGTAGGCCTCTAAGGCACTGCGACGTTGGCGAGGGGTGATGCGACCCTCCTCCACCGCGCGCTCGGCGAGACTGCGGAACTTCGCGATGAGCACCTTGTTATCATACTTGACGTAGGAGAGCACATCGGCAACGCAATCGCCCTCCTCCTCATGGGTGTAGACGGGGCGTCCGTTTTCCAGATGAACACCGACGACGTTGGTGTCACCAAAGAGGTTATGGATGTCGCCCAAGGTTTCCTGATAGGCACCGACCAAGAAGATGGCGACGTAGTACTTTTCGTCGGGCTCAATCTCGTGCAATGGAAGGGATGAGGCCACGTCCTCGCGGTCGATGAAGTGATCGACCTTGCCATCGCTGTCACAGGTGATGTCCACCAGCACCGTCTTGCGCGTGGGGCGCTCATCCAATCGCTGGATGGGCATCACGGGGAAGAGCTGGTCAATCGCCCACGAATCAGGCAGGCTTTGGAAGAGGGAGAAGTTGCCGTAAGCACAGTCAACCATGTTATCGGCAACCTCCTTCAAGTCCTCGGGGATTTCGCTCATGTCGGCAATGCGTCGGGTGATGAGCCCCATGATGTGCCAGTAAATTGCCTCACCCACCCCGCGCTCGCGCAAGGTCGTTTGACCGTAGAAGAACTGCATGCGCAGCTGATCGCGGTAGTAGTTGGCGTCGTTGTAGCACTCCTGAATGTTCTTGCGGGAGAGGGAGCGATGCGTCTCATCCAGTGATTTGAGTAGCTCATTGGCATCGGGTGCCAGTACAGGCAAGGCCTCATCGACACCGGGGGCACTGGTCACATCCAAAATATTAAAGACGAGCACCGAGTGGTAGGAGCTCATGGCACGCCCCGATTCGGTCACCAAGGTGGGGTGTTCAATCTCGTGCTTGGTGCACATTTCGCCAACGACTTCCACGATGTCGCGAGCATATTCGGCGATGGAGTAGTTACAGGAGGAATGGAAATTTGTTTGGGAACCATCATAGTCCACCGCCAGACCACCGCCCATGTCAAGCGTGCCCATGGGTGCCCCTTCGCGCACCAAGTCGATGTACATGCGCGTGGCTTCGGTCAAGCCTTCGCGAATGACGGAAATGTTAGGAATTTGAGAACCTTGATGATAATGCAGCATCTTGAGGCAATCGAGCATGTCGTGCTCCTTGAGGGTATCAACGACCTTGATGACTTGCGCGGTGTTGAGACCGAAGACGGATTTATCGCCAGCCGACTCGCTCCAAAGTCCAGAGCCCTTGGTCGCCAAGCGAACGCGGACACCCAGATTGGGCTTCACACCAAGCTTCTTGGCGCGGTCCAAAATGGCGGGCAATTCGTTGGGCATCTCCAAAATCAGGTAGATGTTGATACCCATATTCTGCGCCATGAGTGCCAAGTCAATGAATTCATCATCCTTGTAGCCGTTGCACATCAAAAAGGCCTCGGGGTCAGACATGTGCGCCATGGCAGCAATGAGTTCGGGCTTGGACCCCGCCTCCAACCCATAATGGTATTGGGCACCGTGGGAGACGACCTCCTCCACAATCTGGCGCTGCTGATTCACCTTGATGGGGTAGACACCGCGGAACTTGCCCTTGTACTTTGCCCCGCGAATGGCGGTGGCAAAACTCTTATTCAACTCATCAATACGAGCACGCAGCAAGTCGCGGAAGCGCAGCAGGACAGGCGCTTCTATCCCTCGCTCGGCCAAGCCCTTAATAATAGAGGTTAGGGGGACATCACGCTTGGCATCATCGCTATCATTCAACTTTACAGTAACCTCACCGCCTTTGGAAACACCAAAGTAGCCATTACTCCAGTCGTCAATGGCGTACAGGTCTGCCGAATCAGTAGAAGTCCAGTTATTGACCTTGCGTCGAATCGTATTATTTTTGCGAATGGCGGGCATGATGATGAAAAATAAGGATGAAAATTGAAAGGGTGTGCAACTTTATACAGGAGCATGGCAAACAAGTCAATAAGAACTTGTTTCTATGCCTGCGGTCTCAAGAAAAAAAGACCGCCACACCCAAGGGATGCAGCGGTCAATAGGTTCTAATGAAAAACAATTAGTTAGCCAAGGTGCTGATGTAGTAACCTGCGATAACCGCAGTACCAATCACGCCAGCAACGTTCGGACCCATGGCGTGCATGAGAAGGAAGTTGGAGCGGTCAGCTTCTTGACCCACCATGTGGGATACACGAGCGGCCATAGGAACAGCCGATACACCAGCAGAGCCAATGAGTGGGTTGATGGGGTTCTTGCTCCAACCGGGAACAAGATTCATCAATTGGGCGCAAATCAAGCCGGCGCAGGTTGCAACGGCAAAGGCGATGATACCAAGGCCAATGATGAGCAGTGTTTCGGTTTGAAGGAAACGGTCACCTTGCATGGTCAGACCAACAGATACACCCAAGAAGATGGTGGTGATGTTGAGCAGTTCGTTTTGTGCGCAGCTGACCAAGCGGCCAGTGACTTCACATTCGCGAAGGAAGTTACCAAGCATCAACATACCGAGCAGAGGTGCTGCATCGGGGCAGATGAGGATGGTGACGACAGCCACAACAAAGCAGAAGAAGAGTTTTTCGGACTTAGAGACCATACGAAGGCTCTTCATCTTAATCTTACGTTGCTTTTCTGTGGTGAGCAGCTTCATGAATGGAGGCTGAATGAGCGGAACCAAAGCCATGTAGGTGTAAGCCGCAACTGCGATTGCACCCAAGAGTTCTGGAGCCAGCTTGGAAGCCAAGAGAATGGAGGTAGGACCATCTGCACCACCGATAATACCAATTGCAGAGGATTGACCACGGGTGAACCCGCAAGCCATGGCTGCAATGAAGGTGAAGGCAACACCGCCCTGTGCCGCAGCACCGAGAAGCAAGGCCTTAGGGGAGGCAAGCAGTGGACCAAAGTCTGTCAGCGCACCAACACCCAAGAAGATGATTGGTGGGAAGAGTTCAGCCTTAATACCAAGACCGAGGAAGTCAAAGAGACCACCGTGAAGACCTGTGATGACGACGTGCTTGGCGTGTTGACCTGTCATGGTCAGCTTGCCTTTTTGCACAACGCCTTCTTCGTTCACCGTGTCAGTCGCAACCATGTCTGCGTGCATCAATTCGTCGTACTTTGCCTTTTCAGCATCGTTAGCGAATGTCAGCTTGTCAGCTTTCTTGCTTTCGTAAGGAATGACCATGGCTTTGATGAAGCCAACGTCCTTCATGGTCGATTGTTCGACTTCACCAGCTTTGGTGATGGAGACGACTTCTCGTTGGGCTTGTGTGATGATCATGCCGTTGTCAGGGATGTTGGCCATCAAGGCACCAAATGCGATTGGCACCATGAGCAGTGGTTCAAACTGCTTGGCAACACCCATCCACAACATGAAGACCGCAACGACCCACATGACAATCATTTGCCAGGTCAGGGAGAAGATACCCATGCCTTCGACAAAGCTCATCATCGAGGTTAAAAGATCGTTCATAATGAATTGTATGTTCGAAGATTACCTCTGTGAAGCTCAAGGTTCAATCACCTTAAGTCACAGAGCCGTTCTGGGAATAATTAACCGAGGTAAGCGAGGGGTTGACCTTCGGTCACAGTGTCGCCAGCAGCAACGCAGAAGGAAGTAACAGTGCCATCAACATCAGCGTAGATGACGGTGTTCATCTTCATGGCTTCGAGGGTGAGCACTTGGTCACCAGCCTTAACAGCTGCGCCAACGGCAACGTCGAGGGAAACGACCTTACCAGCAAGTGGGCTGGAAACAGGAGTGCCAGCGCCAGCAGGTGCAGGAGCAGCGGCAGGTGCAGGAGCTGCTACAGGAGCAGGAGCAGCGGCAACAGGGGCAGTAGCGACAGGAGCAGCAACAGGTGCAGGTGCAGGAGCAGCAGCAGGAGTGGTACCACCAACAGTTTCAACAGTAACGTCAAATGTTTGGCCAGCAACAGTAATACGGAGTTGTTTCATATGATTATATTAGGTATAGATTTTGTTGTTAATTTAGAGTGGCGGCTGCCCATTAGCCCTTTTTAGGGAAGTGGGAATTCATGATAGAGCTGCGACCGCCACGGGCGAAGCTGTTATCGACAGGTTTAATGGCAAGGATGCGTGGTTCACCACCGAGCGTAACGCGTACGGCTGCGGCAATCACGGCAACAAGTTGGGGGGTGATGCTGCTAGCAGCGGTATTGTAAATACCAGCGGCCATGGCAGCAATCTCTGCGGGGCTCATCTCTGTTGCAGCAGCGGGTGCGGCTACAGGGGTGGCGGCAGCTTTAGCAGCTGCTGCTTCTGCTGCTGCCTTGGCGGCAGCAGCTTTAGCTTTGCGAGATTCCTCCAACTTAACGGCAACAGTACCAGAGACCGTGAGAATCAAGCTCAAGAAAATCAAGCAAGATGCCACCACAATCATACCAGTAACTTGGTAGTTGATGTCGTCCATAGTCAGGGCGACTGTAAGTGCGGGGAATGTCATAATCGTAGAGTATTAGAGAGGCATGTTGCCATGCTTCTTAGCTGGACGTACTTCACGCTTGTTGAGCAGGGTACGAAGAGCCAAGGCGATGCGAGCACGCGTTTCCTTAGGATTGATTACTTCTGTCACTTGGTTAGCACCAGCGGCAGCGTATGGGTTGTAGAAGGCGTCGATGTATTCATCGAGGAGTTCCTTTTGACGAGCAGCCTTAGCAGCTGGGTCTTCGATGGCCTTGAGTTCACGACCGTAGAGGACGGGGATAGCACCAGGGGCACCCATGACGGCGATTTCTGCTGTTGGCCATGCGAGCACAACGTCAGCACCAAGGTCCTTGTTGCACATAGCGATGTAAGCACCACCGTAAGCCTTACGAAGAATCATCGTAATCTTAGGAACAGTAGCTGCAGCGTAAGCGAAAATCATCTTAGCACCGTGACGGATGATGCCACCGCGTTCTTGTTGCTTGCCAGGAAGGAAGCCAGGTACGTCAACGAGATTGACGATTGGCACGTTGAAGCAGTCACAGACGCGGATGAAGCGAGCAGCCTTGTCGGATGCATCGATGTCCAAGCAACCAGCCTTGACAGCAGGTTGGTTAGCAATGATACCAACGACAACACCGCAGACGCGACCGAAGCCAACGACGATGTTCTTCGCGAAGGATGCGTGAACTTCCAAGAAGGAGTTTTCGTCACAGATGCGAGCGATGACCTTTTGAACGTCAAGAGGTGTGCTGTTTGTTTCAGGAATGATGTCATTCATACCTTCATCGTCAGCCAAGTCGAGTGGTGCGTCGAGGTAGTGAGGGGGATCTTCTGTGTTGTTGCTGGGGAGGTAGGAGAGCAAGGACTTGGCAATTTGCAAAGCGTGCTCGTCGCTGCTAGCAACGAAGTGGGCGTTACCAGAGACGGATGCGTGAACGGCGGCGGAACCGATTTCGTCCATGGTGCACTTTTCGTAGGTAACTTGTTCAATGACCTTAGGACCGGTGATGTACATACCAGCGGAACCACCTTGGCGAATGATGATGAAGTCAGTCAAGGCTGGGGAGTAAGCAGCACCACCAGCGCAAGGTCCAAGAATGAGGGCAATTTGAGGAACGACGCCCGAAGCGGCAACGTTGTTGTAGAATACTTGGGAGTAGCCAGAGAGGGCTTCGACACCTTCTTGAAGACGAGCACCGCCCGAATCATTGATTTGAAGGATTGGCATGCCACCCTTGAGACCGTAGGTCTGGGCGTCACAAATCTTCATGGCGTGCATGTAGCCCAAAGAGCCACCTTGTGCCAAGAAGTCGGAGGAGGAAGCCGCAACCGGGCGACCATCTACAAGACCGAAGCCAGAGACAACACCTTCACCGGGGATGTATTTCTTCTGCATGCCGAAGTTGCTGCAGTGGTGACGGGTGTGCATACCAATTTCGGTAAAGGAACCATCATCAAAGAGGCCAGACATGCGTTCGCGAGCAGTCCAGTCGCCCTTGGCGTGGCGCTTGTCAATCTTTTCTTGTCCACCGGAGAGGATGACCTTCTCGCGACGGGCTTCAAGATCTTCAATTAGTTTAGGATCAATAGCCATATTAGTTTATATTCAATTGAGAATGAGGAAATCTCAGCCTTCAAGCGAAGGCTGAGATGAGGGAAAATTAGTGCTGGCAGATTTCAGTCAAAACACCGAAGGTGCTCTTGGGATGCAAGAAGGCAACTTGTGTACCGTGTGCACCAGGAACAGGTGTTTCATTGATGAGGGCGCAGCCAGCATCCTTAGCTTGGGCAAGGTTGGCAGCAACATCATCGGACTTGAAGGCGATGTGATGAATCATGCCACGACCACCGTTCTTTTCGATAGCTTTAGCAATGGGGCTGTCAGGGCTTGTTGGTTCAAGAAGCTCGATGTGAACACCGGCGACGTTGAACATTGCAACGCGGACTTTTTGTGTTTCAACGACGTCGATGGAAGGTTCACCGAGGCCGAGAGCATCGCGGTAGTGAGGAATTGTTGCGTCCAAGCTGGTGACGGCAATACCGATGTGGTCAATTTGCTGAATCATATCTTTATAGATGTTAGGGATTGTTTAAAGGGGAGCATGCCCAATTCGAGAGAATACATGGGCACAGCTCGCTCTTGATGACTTATCATACCACCCACAAAGTCAAATGAGAAGCAAATTTTACCAAATTTTGGCAAAACTTGGCGATTTTATAAGAGTATTAGCGGCTTGGTTGCTGTTGGGTGATGCAGTGGATGGCTCCACCCTCAATCACGAGGCGACGGGCATCCATGCCGATGACATCATAGCTAGCACCAAAGGCTTCGCGCAAAATGCCGAGGGCGCGATCGTCCTCCTTCTCCTGCATGAAGATGGGCACGATGACGCGCTTGTTGCAAATCAGGAAATTGGCGTAGCTGGCTGGCAGCTGTTCCAAACGCCAGTTGTCGGTCACAAGCGGTTGAGGCATGGGCAGCGGGATGATTTCCACCTTACTGCCGTTGGGGCGACGCAGGTCTTGCAGGCGTTCGTTATTTTCTGCCAAGGCGCGGTAGTGTGGTGATTGGGCATCCTCCTCCACGATGGAGACGACGCTGCCCGCGTTGACAAATCGCACCATGTCGTCGATGTGACCATCGGTATCATCGCCTTCAATGCCCTGCCCCAGCCAAAAGACATGGGTCGTGCCAAGCATGCGATGCAGCTCGGTCTCCACATCAGCTTTGCTGTGTTGGGGATTGCGGTTCGCATTGAGCAAGACCGCTTCAGTCGTCAGCAGCAAGCCCTCGCCATTGCCTTCAATGGCGCCCCCTTCCAAAATAAGGGAGGAACTGAGGGCAGGCAACTGCTGCGAGCTTGCCATTTGACGCGCAATCGCGTTATCCAAATCCCAGGGGGCAAACTTACCACCCCATGCATTGAACTCCCAGTCGGCTACTTGCAAGCCACCATCGGCTCGACTCACAAAAATACCACCGTGGTCACGGCACCAAACGTCATTGCTCGCATGATTAAATAACTGCACGCGTGACAAATCGACACCGGCCGTTGCCAGTTGCTTGGTGATACCCGCATGCAGCGCCTCGGTCGCATTGATTCGGACCATCGCCTCGGGTGCAATCAGGGAGGCGAGGCGGGCATAATCCCCCATCAGCACATCCAAACCACCTTGCCACAAGTCATCACGGTGGGGCCAAGTCAACCACACCGCATCCAAGCGTTCCCATTCGGCCGGCCAGCGCAAATCCGCGCCCTGCATCAATGTTTTATTCATCATGTCGTTTAAAATTTTTCGGTTTATTGCAAGGTATCGTCCAGTAAGGAAAAGGGGCGATTGAGTAAATCTTGCAGGCAGGGTAAATCGTCAAACTGTTCACGGGCATCATCTTTCTGCTTCCCAAAGACACCAGCCTCAATCAAATAGTACACAAGAGAGCCAATATCTTTGGACTCCATGACCCCCCATTCGCTCAAGACTACATCGGCCAAAGGCCCATAAGTCTTAATTGCATGCATACAAGCCCCGAAGTAGAGTTCATCCGCCGAGAGATGGCGCACGCGCCCATCCTGACAGAGCTGCTGCGTCGTCGCCATCAAGGCATCATGCACAAAGGCATAGGCAGCAGGGGCAAACTCGGGGTGTTTTAGCACGATTGCCTGCACGGCTAGCTCGAAGGGTAAGTTTTGCTGCATGCGCGTATTGTATCATGACATCAAGCACAGGCAACAAAAATTCACTACTCTTCGTTTTTTATAGTGACTTACCCCACCTTTTCATGTAATCTAGAAACGAAGATTTTTGACACAATCTTCCATCTCTTACGACAATCTACCTAACGAAAACATCACTCATGAGAAGTTTGCACGTTATTATGCCCATGGCCGGCGAAGGGTCACGATTCACCAAAGAAGGATGGACCACACCTAAACCGCTCATCGCCTTGCAGGGGGTCATGCTCTTCGAGCGTGCCATCAAATGCTTTGAACAATTAGAGGCACCCATCAAGTATAGCTTCATCGTTCGCGACTCTCACATCGAACACAATCAAATCGATCAGCACATCAAGAAGTCAAAGCCAGAGGCCCATATCTTCTCCGTCGCACAAACGACACGAGGTGCTGTGGAAACCGCCTTGCTTGCAGAACCCGCCATCGCCCCCGATGATGCCGTCGTCATCGTTGACTGCGACTTAGAGTTTGAAAGCGCAGCCTTTCTGCAACGCATTAAAGCCATTCTTGAGCAGCCCGCCCAAGAATCTTCGGGCGGACTACTCATCTCCTTCAACGCCAGTGACCCCAAATATAGCTATGCGCAAGTTGATGATGACTTCCACGTCCTGCGCTGTGCTGAAAAGGAGGTCATCTCGCAGCATGCCTTATGTGGCGCGTACTTCTTCTCCTCGGCTCAAAGTTTTTTAAGCGCTGGGCATGAGCTCATTGAAAGTGGCAATTGCGAAAAACCAGAGTTTTACCTCTCGCTGCTCTACAACATCCTTCTTCGCAAGGGGGAACCCGTGGATCTCATCAAACTTGATACCTACTACTCCTACGGCACGCCTAGCGAACTCAACGAATACTTGTAAAGGCATGAATAGTCACGAGATTCAAATCATCATCAGCGATTTTGATGGCACCTTAGTTGACACCAAAGAAGCGAACAGCTACGCCTACCAAGAGGCCTTTCAACAAGTCGGGCTCAAGCTGAGCCACGAGGACTACACGCGTTGCTTCGGGCTTCGTTTCGATGATTTTATGAGCGCCATGGGCGTTGAGTCGCCCGAACTCAAGAAACAGATAGCAGATTTCAAAATGCAGCTCTACCCCAAGCATTTTGACAAGATGAAGCTCAATAAGCCCTTGATTGCCTTTTTCACCATGTGTAAGGAGAGCGGCCTGCCAATCGCCCTTGCATCCACAGCTCGCAAGGAAAACATCTACAGCGTCTTAAATTATTTTGGATGCCTCGATTTATTCGACCACATCTTGACAGCCGATGACGTTGTACGGGCTAAACCCGCTCCAGACATCTACCAAAAGGTGCTGGAGCATTTTCATTTATCCCCCTCCCAAGCCCTCATCTTTGAGGACTCGCCCGTTGGTGGCATGGCAGCGCAACAAACTCGCGCAGCCCACTTAATCATTAAATCAATAGCTTAAGATGACAGAAATTGAAATTAAAGGACATTCTGGCTGTGGCGTCAAAATCATCAAGGCGGAAGGTGGCTTAGTTGTCGTTAAAAACAGCACCGACAAAAAATACTTTGAACGCCTGCTGCGACAAATCAACAAGCAAAAAAACTTCAAAGCTAGCAATCATAAGAACATCAAAGTCCCGCAAATCCTCAATGTAAGGCAGAGCGAGGATGAAGTCTCCATCGAAATGGAGTACATCTACTCGAAAAATTTCATTGAATATTTTGAGTTTGCCGACTACGACAAAATTCATACAACGCTGGCGCTACTCATTCGATTCATTGATACAGAAATCGGACAAAGCCCACTCAAGAAGGTCAATTCATCCTTCATCCAAGAAAAATTTGATGATGTTTGCAAGAATGTTGAAGCCAATGCACAACTTAAAGCCTACCCCGAAATCCCCGCGCTGATGGCTCAATGCAGCACGCTTTTTCAAGGCTTAGACGCAACCATCGAACTACCCTGCGGCACCTGCCATGGCGACTTAACCTTCTCGAACATGCTGTTCAACAACCGCAATCGCGATTGCTACCTCATTGACTTCCTCGACTCCTTTGTGGAATCCCCCATCATCGACATCGTCAAAATCAGACAAGATACCGCCTTCATGTGGTCCCCCCTGCTCTACAACAAGAGCTACGATGCCCCACGCCTGAACATGATCATGCAGTTCATCGACTCGGGCATTGAGCGTTACTACGCCCAATATGATTGGTATGTCCGCTACTACCCCATTTTCCAACTGATGAACTTCCTGCGCATTCTCCAATACGCGAAGGAAGAAAAAATCATCACCTACCTCATTAAAACCATCCATCAACTCGTATGAATACCTTTTCCTTAATCATCCCCGTGGCAGCTCCCGCCAAGGATAGGATGCCCCATGAATTTATGCTTGATGAGGAAGGCAGTATGTATTGCGTGAAGGCCATCCTTGGGCTAAATCTCGATGCCTTTCAGGCTCTGTATTTTACCATTCTTCGCGAGCATGATGAAAAGTACTTCATCGCGGAGAACCTCGCCATCCAATTCCGCAAGCACAAGATAGACAAGGCACAAGTCGTCATCCTCGACCAAGCAACCAATTCGCAAGTTGAAACCGTCCACCAGTGCATTGAGCAGATGGGGATTGAAGGAGCCATCTTCATCAAAGACGCCGATGGTTATTTTGAAGCGAACATCAGCCCGCATAACTGCATCGTGACCTACTCCTTAGAGCAGATGGAATTCGTGAAGCCCAAATTGAAATGCTACGTCGATATTGATGATTTTGACAACGTCATCAACATCATCGAAAAGCGCATCGTGGGTCACACCTTTGGCTGTGGTGGCTATGGCTTTGAAGAAGCGGCAGAATTCTGCCACTTATACCAAAGCATCAAAAACTACCAAAACCTCTACGTCTCGCACATCATCTTTGCAGCCCTGCTCAAAAAGACCCCCTACCGTGCCATCCACGCCCAAAACTACATTGACTGGAGCACCCACCCCATCCAAGCCCTTTACCACGCCCCCAACTAAATGCAATCCAAGAACGAAATCCTCGAAAACCTCAGCGTTGTTGTTCAAGGTCCCATTAGCGACATGAGCAAGGGTAGCCTGCTTTCCGTACGCCAATACTTGCCCAACTGCAAAATCATCCTCTCCACGTGGGAGGGCAGCGACTTAGATGGATTGGAGTACGATGAACTTATCTTAAGCAGCGACCCTCAGAACGATAAAGACATCCACTACCCATCCAATGCCAATCGCATGATTGTCTCCACCAAGGCAGGCTTGGATGCGGTCACCACCAAATACGTGCTCAAGATGCGTACCGACTTCATCTTAACCGGTACCAACTTTATCGATTTATTCCTACTCGACGCACCCGAGCCACAGGAATATAAGATTCTCAAAAAGCGCGTTGTCTGTTATGTTTGGAAACCCCAGCGCGGTCGCCTCTTCCATTGCGGTGACTTCTACTTCTTTGGATTGACGGAAGACCTGTGCAAGATTTGGGACTTACCGCTCTACACCAACGAGCAATTCTTCTACCAGAATAACAACAAATCGGTCAACCCTATCTACCGCGTGAAAAACCCCAACCAATTCCATGTCGAGCAATACATCTGGATCAACCTGCTCAAGAACAATGGGGTACCATGCGATATCAAAGACTACACCGATTGGAGTCATGAGTACAAGCTCATGACCGAAAAATCCTTCATGAGCAACGCGATATTCGCCTCGTTCGTTGAATTCTCGACCTTCACCCACAAGCCCAACCTACAGAAGTACAACTACCCCGTCCAATCACGCGGCTACCAATTCAACGACTGGGTTAAACTTTGCCGCCAATATCTGGATTCGAGCTACCAACCCGCTTACTATCCGAAGACCCCCAGCAAACTTCTCAAATTTGCTGCGATTGCCTTCATTAAAGTGCCAACAAGACTTTTCTCTAACCTCTTTATCCACCGGAAAACAAGGCTCAAGTTACGACTTGCTGGAGAAGCGCTTATTTTCAAGTTATTCTCCCGCTTGTCTAAATAAAAAGGGCATTCCGTCAGATGTGTCGCGTCATCACCCCCGCCTTCAACATTAAGCTGGCAGTTGTGGTGGGGGTAGGCTCGCAGAGCCTTCTCCACCACAACTGATAGCAGCGAATACCACAGAGCATAGTGCAACTCAAGAAGAAAGTCGTATAAATAGCGCAGCGGTTTATGCCGACTATCTTCTTGAATTGCACGGAGCCTGTGGTATGGCGGTGGCCACAAAGGACACGCTACAAGAATATATAAACAGCTATTAATCAACTATTATGGGATTCATTATGCTATTTCCATGCCTTATTCCGTAGCATCGGCTGTGTACCGCAGCCATCCGTGCAATTCAAGCATAAAGTCGGCATAAACTCGCTACGCTCGGCGGGCAAGCCCGCACTTTATACGACTTTTTGCTTGAGTTGCACTACTGCATGCGGTTCGAGCACGTATCAATTGTTGGTGGAAAAGGCTCTGCGAGCCATTCCTCCAACAATTGCTGTCTAATGATGCAATAATCGACGCGACACATCTGACGGAGTGCCATAAAAAGACAAAGCAACCAACACACAAAAAGCCCCACAAGTTGTGGGGCTTTTTGTGTTGCGCGTCGAAGGGGGTAAGCCTTTGTGCTGCGCTTTCTGAAAAAAAATCAAACTTCCCAGTAGTCAGCCAGCCAAAGCGTAGGCTTAACATGCCTGAAGCCAAACTTAGTCGTATAGCCTTTAAAGGCCTCCTCGGGCTGTGGGTGACCGTGGAAGATGAGAATCTTGGAATCAGTAGGCACTTTAGGTGCTTTGAACCAGTTGAGGGGGAATGGGTAGAGGCAATGGCGTTTGAAGCTGACGCACCAAGAAGAATCCCAGTACTTGATAATCCCCTTCTCCAGCATCGCGTGGGAGAGGTAGGCCTGCTCATTACGGAACTGCTTGCGAATGCTGGGTGCATTCTTTTCAAAGCTGCGCAAGACATCATCATGAACACCAATGGTGAAACGGAAGACGGAGGAGTTGCCAACATAATTATCAAAATCCCAGTCCTTGATGATTAAGAAATCACCTTCAGGCTCAAAGAAGGCATCCATGTTATTAATAATCAAAACGTCCAAGTCTAAGAACAGAGCTTGACCGCTGATATCACCTAAGTTGTTGGATAAAATGCCCAGCTTGTTCCAACCGCGCTCGGGGCCAGATTCAAAATGAACTTCGGGCAAGGGGAAAACCTCAACACCTTCATGAAGCCCCTCGCCATCATCGGTAAAGCAGATAAAACGATGAGGCAGTGTCAGATGCGCCTGCACCATGCGATAAAGTCGATTAACGTACTGAGGTCCAAACTTTTTACCCCATTTCATGCATACAATATTCTTAGGTGTCATAGCGTTATTTTTCTGAATAATCAATACATCTCAACGTTGATTCATTTCAATCATCATTTGACATATATAATAGGTCTCTAAACTTGCGTTAATAATATCATTTATTGCAAAGGGAGCCAAGAACATTCTTCAACATTCCCCATTATTCGGCAAGTCAAAATAGATTGATAGAGACATTAAGCTTCCTTTAATACCTCACTCACTCTCGATTTTAACTCGGGGTAATGATTCATCATGATTTCAATGGCTTGCAGGGCACTCATCCCATCACCCGAAGCGTTGTTGATTTTGCAAAGCCCTGAATTCTGAGTATTCTCTATCGTGGAAGAATGAAAATGGTAGCCTTTTACCCCAGCAATCTTTGTCCCATTCAGCACTGCCATCGCCCAGAAATAAATATCATCCTGCGTCGGCACAAGGCTTGTAAAATTCGCCTCGTCCAACACGGCTTCATTCAAGCAATGGGGCGGATATAAAACGGTACCATAACCCAGTTGATAATTTAAAAAGCTGGCAGGATACAAATCTTGCCACATGCCATACATTTTTTTCTTCTTAACAATGGACAGGGCATCACCCTTTTTGACAATTCGCCAGATACGATGGGCATAGATTTGCGAGGGATTTTGAACATAAGCCTGATACAATTTTTCAACGGTATCGGATTCATAATAAATATCATCATCAGCGGTGATGATGATATCATCAGGATATTTTTTAAGCGATGGTATCAGCTTCTTATAGGAGCGTGTATCATGAGTCCACTCAATGCTGAGCCCAAATTCTTTAAGGCGCAACAGAGACTCAGTCAAATCACCTTCCTTATTGGGGAATTGCTCTTCAGCGAGCCATAAAACAACTCGGTCAGGTTTTACAGACTGCATCAGTAACGTTTGAACCGTGAGATGCACCGTATTCATTCGTGCAGGGAACGATGTCAATGAAACGGTTATGCGTACATCTCGACCTTCCTGATTCAAGCCAAATTCCGTAATGGACAATAGCCTAAACTTCGTCTTGTGCTTGATGCGCAAGGGCACACTCCCGATAAAGAAAATACGACGATTATCAATATAATGATAAAATCTATTTTTTATGAATTGTAAGATTTGATGCATGCTCGCGTCTGTTCCATTTATCTTTGCCTTACTGATTCGGCTTGGGGTAGTGCTAGGGACACCTTATTACGGATTCCTTGTACTCAATTTAACAGATTTTAATAGCTTTGCAAGACTATTTTTCAGAATCAATGAAGCGTGAAAGCTGTAATATTAAATGCGACAAGCTAAGCACCCATAAAATGCCCTGGTTCCTATGCCAAAGTACAGTTGGTGGAGGAAAGGACATGAAATGTTCTTTTCCACCATCAACTGTTAC
>JAWXTZ010000038.1:0-16747 GCA_044433085.1 Akkermansia sp. | reverse complement strand
TTGTCTCAAACTCTAGCAGGGCTTTGCCCTGCACCCACCAAAGGGCTCGCCCTTTGGAATCCATTCACGATGCTTCGCATCGTAGGGGCAAATCTTGCTGGCATGGCCGTGAATGGTAACGTTTTTCCTGTTACTGTTCGTAACTATTTTTCGCGACGGCTCGAAGCAGCTTCATCCTTATCGCGCGAGCCAATATCCTAAAAAGATGGCCAACACGCCTAAAATGAAGCTAAGGATAATGTAGACGATAAGGTGATGCCAGTTCCCCTGTTGAATGTGAAGATAGTTTTCATGCGCAAAGGTGGAAAAGGTGGTGAAGCCGCCACAAAGCCCGACTGTCAGGGCAAGGCGGTATTCCGCAGGCAAGGTCGTGTACTGACTTAAGCGTGCGGTCAAATAGCCCAGCAACAGGCACCCCAGCACGTTGACACAAAGTGTCCCCCACGAGAGAACGCCCCCGACATAGCGCGCAAAGAAAAGTCCCGCACCATAGCGCAACATGCCACCAAGGGCGCTGCCGCATCCAATCAGTAAGAGAGCTTTCATGATTTGATAAAAAAGCCCCTGCCGAAGCGAGGGGCTTGATTGATAAAGATTAGCGGCTGAGGTACCAGTCGTACATGCGTTGCACGCCTTCTGCTACTTCAACCTTGTGTTGCCAACCGAGGCTGTGGAGTTTATCCACATTGGTGAGCTTTCGCATGGTGCCATCTGGCTTGCTGGCGTCAAAGGTGAGTTCTCCCTTAAAGCCTACGGCTTTGACGATGCTTTCAGCCAATGCACGGATGGTCATTTCCTTGCCGGTGCCGATGTTGATGTGGACGTTACGCACTTCCTTGGCATCACCGCACATGTCAGCAAAGTCTACGTTTTCCATGATGTAGACGCTGGCATCAGCCATGTCTTCGCTCCAAAGGAATTCACGCAGGGGTGTTCCTGTTCCCCAAAGCTCCACCTTACCAGCTGTCACGCCGTAGTGGCCGAGGCAGGCGATGATTTCTTCTTGGCTAGAATGATTGTCAATGTCACCCACGGGCAGCAGTTCCAAATCGCGTTTGATGGCTGTCCAGTTACCCTCCATCAAGCACTTGGCCAAGTGAATCTTGCGCACCATGGCGGGCAAGACGTGGCTCTTCACCAAGTCAAAGTTGTCGAAGGGGCCATAGAGATTGGTAGGCATCACGGCAATGTAGTTGGTGCCGTATTGCAGGTTGAAGCTTTCGCACATTTTAAGCCCAGCAATCTTGGAGATGGCGTAGGGCTCGTTGGTGTACTCCAAGGTGTTGGTCAGCAACTCGGTTTCTTCAATGGGTTGCTTGGCGTCACGGGGGTAGATGCAGGTACTGCCCAAGAAGAGCAGTTTTTTGACATCATGCCTAAAGCTTTCGCCAATGACGTTTTGCTGGATTTGCAGGTTATTATAAATGAAATCCGCGCGGTAGGTGTTGTTGGCAACGATACCACCGACATGGGCAGCGGCCAGCACGACGTACTCGGGCTGTTCGGCATCAAAAAAGGCTTTGACCGCTGCACCATCAAGCAAGTCGAGCTCCTTATGGCTGCGCCCGACCAAGTTAGTGTAGCCCTTGGCTTGCAGGTTGCGCCAAATGGCGCTACCTACGAGCCCGCGGTGACCCGCGATATAAATTTTGCTAGACTTATCCATTGTTCACAACGCGTGTTTCGCACTGGCGTTTGACATTAGCCATGTCATTAGCCATCATGATGCGAACAAGTTCGGGGAATGGGGTGGAGGTTGGGTTCCAACCCAAGAGGGTGCGGGACTTGGTGGGGTCACCGAGAAGTTGTTCCACTTCAGCAGGGCGGAAGTATTTAGGATCAACTTCAACAAGGACCTTGCCTGTGGCCTTATCAATGCCCTTTTCATCAACACCTTCACCCTTCCATTCAAGCTCAATCTTGGCTTCGGCAAAGGCGAGGGTGCAGAATTCGCGCACGGTGTGCATTTCACCCGTTGCGATGACGAAATCTTCTGGCTTATCGTGTTGCAACATCAACCACATGCACTCCACATAGTCTTTGGCGTAGCCCCAGTCGCGGCGTGCATCCAAGTTACCCATGTAGAGTTTGTCTTGAAGACCGTGGGCGATACGGCTGGCAGCCAAGGTAATCTTGCGGGTGACAAAGTTTTCACCACGGCGTTCACTTTCGTGGTTGAAGAGGATGCCATTGACGGCAAACATGCCGTAGGATTCACGGTAGTTCTTGGTGATCCAGAAGCCATATTGCTTCGCCACACCATAAGGAGAACGTGGGTAGAAGGGGGTCGTTTCGCGTTGAGGCACTTCTTGCACCAGACCAAAGAGCTCGGAGGTGGAGGCTTGGTAAATACGGCAGCTATCGCCCATGCCCAGCATGCGGATGGCTTCGAGCAAGCGAAGGGTACCAACAGCATCACATTCGGCCGTGTATTCAGGCACATCAAAGGAGACCTTCACGTGACTTTGCGCGGCAAGGTTATAAATTTCCGTTGGCTTGATCTCTTGAATGATGCGGATGAGGGAGCTGGAGTCGGTCATGTCACCGTAGTGGAGGTTGACCAAGCGACTTTGCTTCATATCACGAACCCACTCATCGAGATAGAGGTGTTCAATACGTTCTGTATTAAAGGAGGATGAGCGACGGATGATACCGTGAACCTCATAACCTTTTTCCAAGAGAAATTCCGCCAAGAAGGAACCATCCTGACCCGTAATGCCTGTAATTAGTGCAACTTTGCTCATAAGCTTATTTTCGTGACAAATCCCCTGATTGCCATCGAAAGATAGACCCATTCAGAGGAAGATAGATTTTTAGGAAGCTGTAATCATACACACCTCACGCATAAAGAATACACAAAGCGATACCATCTATCAAGCAATAAATGATGAAAAGCAAAAAAAAGACTAGACTATTCAAGCTCGCTATCATCATCATTATCATAAATAGGCAGCTCAAGAGAACGAGCTTTTTCAGGAAAATCATAAATAAAAAGTTCGCGCGAGCGCAGATGCCCATCCACCATCTCATAGACAATCACAAGCGCTTTCGGGTCATACTCGCTGCATTCACCATCAATCACCATAGGTACTTTAATCAGCATCTGCTCATCCCGATGATAAAAGGAACGAAATCCCATCATTGAATTGAAGCATGAGCGACTCATCAAGCTGAGTTCATCAGGCTCGGCTTGCTCCATGGCGACAAAGCGTGCTAGGGACGGACCCTCCGTAGCCGCCTTTTTATCATAACTCAAGATGATATGGTTCTGTAAGTCGAGCAAGTGATTGCTCGATTGGCGCGAGATGTTGTACATCTCATTGCGCGCTATCAAATCCCGAACGATGTCCACTTGCTCGTCCTCCAAGTAGGTGTAGTCCGGTCTATTCTTCATGTATTGAGCCTCATCCAAGTTAAAGACTGGGGGGATGACATACCTCACGCAACTTGTCGACAGATAGACAGCCTTGTAGCAAATCACCAAAAGCAGCGCATAGAGCGCAAGCCCAATCGTCCAGCATAAAAGTTTTTTACTCATCGTACAAAAATAGGGCTCAGGTTTTGAATCCACCAATGAGGCATGGGGCTCAACAGCCCCGTATCCTCATGAGCAAGGAAAAAGAACACCCGATCGGGCAAGGGTCTATAGCCCGCATTGCCGCACAGGGTGGCGCGAAGGATGGCATCGCCACCTTCCGCATTCTTCCACAACTTCAGCTCCCTCAACTTGTAGGATGCTAAGATTGATTCGCCATCCCGCTCCTCATCAGGGAATCGCTCTGGCGGCAGCATCTCCTTTTCGTGCTGCATGAAAAGGCTCAGCAAGCTCTGCCAATCATCCACCGCAGGGGGCGTGTAGACGCAAAGGCTGACATCTTCCCGCATTTCGCCAAACTCCTTCAAATCGAAGGGGTATTTCGCCATTTCTGCCGTCACATCAGTGGGCAATTCTGCCTGCGACCACCGCACCGCAGGCACTGCTGGTGACGGGGGCATCTGCGCTTCAATCTGCGCCTTGACTTCATCAGGCAAACGCTGCAAATGCTGCACAAAATCGGCATCCGCATTACGAACCGCGATGAAGGACACGAGCAACAGCCCTAGCCCCGCGACTAGCAAGCCGAGCAAAGCCCACAGCGTCCCTTTGAAAAACTTTTTCATCAAAGCTCAGCATAACAGAACACCTAAGAGCCGTCAACTCGGCTTTTCGGAGGCAAAATGACATTTAAGTTCGGAAAAGTATCACTTTTTATGATTTTTTCGAACTTAAATATCATTTTTGATTGATAAGTTCGAAAAAATCATCTAATATACAATTAATCCGAACTTAAGCATCATCCCATGAAACGCAAACTCCTTCATCGCCTCGCCCAATGGAAAGACCGCGAGGACAGAAAACCCCTCATCATCTATGGGGCAAGGCAGGTTGGCAAATCCTACCTCATTCAACAATTTGGGAAGAGCCACTTTCAGAACATCATCGCTTTCAACTTTGAAACCAATGAGACACTCTGCAAATTTTTCGAGGATGCAATCCAACCACATGCTATTTTGCCCTATCTGGAGCTACTAAGCCAAGAGAAAATCGTCGCGGGAGAAAGCCTGATTTTCTTCGATGAAATCCAAGCTTGCCCACGCGCGTTAACATCACTTAAATACTTCTGCGAGCAAGCCCCGCAGTACCACATCATCGCTGCGGGTTCTCTGCTTGGCGTTGCCCTTAAGCGAGAGCAACATTCTTTCCCAGTGGGCAAGGTGCAAGAAATGCAGCTTTACCCCATGGATTTTGAAGAATTTTTGCGCGCCATGGGTCGTGAGCTACTCGTCGAAAAAATCGCTGAACACTACCTCAGTAATAAGCCTATGGAAGAGAGCTTGCACCAACTTTGCCTCGATTCCTACCTCAACTACAGCATCATCGGGGGCATGCCCGAGGCTGTCAAAAACTACGCCAAGCACAAAAACTACCTACAGGTTCAAGAGATTCAGCATAGCATCCTAAACGCCTACATTGCCGACATGGCGAAATATGCCAACGCAACGACCAGCATCAAAATCCGAGACTGTTTCCGCTCCATCCCCACGCAGCTAGCCAAAGATAACAGCAAATTTCAATACAAAGTAGTCAAACGTGGGGGCAGTGCTGCCCTCTTTGGTGAATCCATCGCTTGGCTCTGCGATGCGGGTATCTGCATGAAATGCACCAGTGCCGCACTAGCACAAGTCCCCTTAAAAGCCCATTACGAGCTGAGCAACTTCAAACTCTACATGGGCGACATCGGGCTGCTTACCCAGCATTCAGGCACGCCCATTAGCAGCATTCTGTCCCCACTGGAGCAAGGCTATAACTTCATGGGTGCCTTGGCCGAGAACTATGTCGCCCAAGCCCTCAAGAGCAATGGCTACGAACTTGCCTACTGGACGAGCGAAGGCAAGGCGGAAGTTGACTACCTCATCCAAGCAGGCAATCAAGTCATCCCCATCGAGGTGAAAGCGGGTACCAACACCCAATCACGCAGCCTCTCTGTACTCATGCAACGATTCCACTGCGATTCCGCCATCCGACTCTCCCAAAAGAATTTCGGTGTGCGCAACAAGGTGAAAGAAATCCCCCTCTATGCCGCCTTTTGCATCAAGCCCGATGCAGAGTTCCCTTGAGCAAGCGCATCATCAAGAAGACGAACACGCCCCAGAAGGCGAGGTAGATGGGGTAGATGCCCAGGCCGACAAATTCGGCCAGCAGACCGAGCAGCGGGGGCATGAGGCTTGCGCCTAGGTAAGAGAAGGCCATTTGAAGCCCTGTGATGGACATGGAGTTTGCCTCCCCAAAATAGCGGGGGATGGCGTGGAAGAGCGCGGGGCAGATGGGTGCCCCGCCCATGCCGACAACGAGCAAACCCAGCAAGACAGGAATGTTACTCGCTACGGGGAGCCAAAGGAGGATGGCACCGATGAGCAGCACCCCTGCCCCACCGACGATTTGCTGCCGCTCGGAACAGTAGGGTGCAATCACCCCGCTGATGAAGCGACCCGACATGACACCAAAGAAGAAGAGCCCCGCGTAGCCTGCTGCCGCCACCTTGCTGAGGTGGCGAATCTCCTCCAAGTAGGATGCCGCCCAGAGGCTGGCGGCAATTTCAATGGCACCGTAGGAAAAGAAGGCGAGCAGCACAAAGATGACACCTGGTGTCTTCAAGGCTACCCAGTTGCCCACGGCCTCGGTGCTGGGGGCAGCTGTTTCCGCCTCTGCCCGATTTTTCTTCCAAAGGGGCAGGCTGAGCAATAAGATGATGGCAAGCCCCAGCTGCATACCGCCAACGACCCAGTAGCCGTTTTGCCAATCATGGCTCCAACGCAGCGAGCAGCTCATGATGAAGGGGCTGATGCTCGCACCCACCCCCCAGACGGCATGCAGCCAGCTCATGTGACGCGCGGAGTAGTTGAGCGACACGTAATTATTCAGCGCGGTGTCAATCGCCCCCGCGGCAAAGCCATAGGGGATGGAGAAGAGGCAGAGCTCCCAAAAGCTATCTGCCTGAGCATAACCCAACATCGCCAAGGCGCTGAGCAGCACACTAAGGGCAGAGACAAGGGGGGTACCCAACTTACGGCTCACCGCCCCTGCCATCAGGCTGGAGCAGATGATGCAAATGGTCACCAAGATGGAGATAATACCCGCGTAGGAAAGCGGCACCTCATAAGTGCTGCGCATCGAAGGCCAAGCCGCACCCAGCAGTGAGTCGGGCAACCCCGTACTCACAAAGGCAAAGTAGATAATGAGGAGAAGCAGCGCGTACATGGTAACACAAAAAGAATTAACTTAAAATATTCGGGACACGAAAGCTACAAATTGGTGCCAATTTGCGACAAAAATCGCACGCTTGGCTATCATTCTGGATTGCTCTTTGAATCAGTGCTAATTTTGCAAGGTGCCCTTAAAAGCCCTTCAGCTGCAACTGAAGGGCTTTGATAAAGGATAAAATGCCAATGTTTTTAATATCGGATAAGTTTAGTATACAAAATCAGTAAACTATGTCAAGTACTTTTACGCGCAGTCAGGTTGCAGCCTGACTGCGCGCCTCATCAAAGGCTCATAATAAAGACAATTATCTCTAGGGGACCTTGCAAAATTAGGCGTGATGAGTTTTGGATGCGAATTGAGCACAAATTTGGGGCTTGAGAGGTCCAAATATTGAATATTTGGGACACGAAAGCTACAAATTGGTGCCAATTTGCGACAAAAATTGCACGATTGGCTACCATTCTGGATTGTACTTTGATTCCGTGCTAATTTTGCAAGGTGCCCTCTAATATCAAGATGATGAGTTCAAGCACCAATATTGGTTTCATTGTATGCATTTCTATCCGTCCAGTCGGGGTTCCACTTTTCCGTTATCATCACAATAAACAGTCTAGCAGAAGGTTGACTGGGCTTCCCGCTGCCGACTGAATATCATTCAGTGAACCGACACTGACGGAAAGGTGGTTCATTTTAGCACCACCCTAACAAGCATACAAGCGAAAACAAATCTATCAAATTATTGAGGGTACCCTTGATAGATTCAATCCAAGTTAATGGGGGTGGTAATTTCCTCCTCGGTCAGATAACAACCAGGGTCAGAGCCGTACCAGTTGCCATTGGCAAAGGCGGCTCGGGTGCGGTAGCCACCGCCGCATAGGGCGAAGTGGACGCAGCGGGCGCAGCGACCAGTGAGTTTCTTTTGGCGCTCTAAGGGGTCAGAGCTGCCACGAATTTCTTCGATTTGGCTACTGGCTTCGCCCGCTTGGGCTTCCCAGATTTCGGAGAATTTGTTCTCCTTAACGTTGCCGAGGGTGACAGCTTGCCAAAATTGGTCGGGATGCACCTTGCCTTGGGGGTCGATGTTGGCGATGCCGCGACCCGAGCTGTTGGCGCCACCGCCATTCCATTGCAGCAGTTCAAGTGTTTTGGCGGCAAGGGGGGAGCCTTCGCGCTGCTGGCGCAGCAGCAGGTAGATACCATCCGCTGGTTGCGTGACGGTGAGCAGTTCGCGACGCTCACCATTTTTGTGCCATTTTTCCGCGCGGGCAATGAGCATGTCCATGGCGGCACGTGCTTCCTCGGGCTTCAAGCTAGCGACATCAACCCCGCGCCCTGTGGGGACGAGGTGGTAGAAGCAGACGCGTTGGATGCCCTGCTCTTCGATAAAGTCCAAAATTTGCTCCATGCACTGCACGTTGTTGCGGGTGAGCGTCAGGCGAAGCCCTGTCTTTTGTCCCACTTCTTCGCAGAGGCGGAAGCCGCGCAGCGCGCCTTCAAAGGCGCCCTTGACCCCACGGAATTTATCGTGAATCTCCCCAATACCATCCAAGGAGATGCCGACGTAGGCGACACCCAGCTTCTTGAAGAGGGCGGCCAAGGCGGGCGTGATGCGCGTGCCGTTGGTGGAGATGGTGACCTTGAGTCCCCTGCCTGTCGCCTTCTCCAAAATCTTGGGCAGCATGGGGTGGACAAGGGGTTCACCACCCGACAAGAGCAAGGCGTTGGCTTCGTAGTCAGCCAAATCGTCAATGACCTGCTGGCATTGCTCCCAACTCAACTCACCATCGTAGTGGGCAGCATCGGAGTCTGCGTAGCAATGCACGCATTTAAGGTTGCAGGTGCGTGTGATATTCCACACGACGATGGGTTTGCGCACGCGGGAGGAGCTGGGCAAGCAGTCGGCTGTGCTAGAGCCGCGACCGTGGCCGTGCCCCTGCTTCAGTCCATAGCGGATGTTGTCGGCAGGTTGTTCTTCGCCTGTCCAAAGTCGTGTGATATTGATCATAATGTGTCAGAATGTTGGGATTGCATGGCCTTGGGGATGTAGCTGCAAAGGGGGTCTTCAGCGAACATGTCGCCCGTCATGCCATAGGCGCGGGAGCGGGAGCCCCCGCAAAGTTTTCGGTACTCGCACTGACCACACTTGCCACCTAGCGCATCGTCATCGCGCAGTTTGACAAAGAGGGGGTGCTCGCGGTAAATGGTCGCCAAATCATCGCGGCGGACGTTACCTGCAGTGATGGGCAAAAAGCCACTGGGTTGAATATCGCCCGTGTGGGAGATGAAGGCCACCCCCTTACCATCGCGGGTGGGAATGGCGTGGCGTGCAGGTGCCCCAGCGCGCTGCTTGGCACTTTGTAAGGCAACGCGGCGGTAGTGGTGCCCCTCGGTCGTTTTGACACCAAAATTAACATCGACGCTGAGTTCTTCAATGCGGTGCCAGACGGCCTCAACCTCCTCAGCGGTGGGCAGCTCATCCATGGCGGCACGCCCCGTGGGGACGAGTAGGAAGACGCTCCACATGTCGGGTTGCAGTTCACGCATGAGTTCAAGGAAGCCATCCAACTCACCCAGTGTACTCTTGGTGATGGTGGTGTTGACTTGCAGGTGGATACCCGCAGCCTTGGCGCGCTTGGCTGCTTCGATGGTGCGCTCAAAAGTATGGGGCACGCCTCGGAATTTGTCGTGAACCGCTTCCGTTGCGCCATCAAGGCTCAAGCTGATGCTGTGGACGCCTAAATTCTTGAGATGGGTCATATCAGCGCGCAGTAATAAAGGCGTAGCCGCTGGGCTGAGCGCCACGCGCAAGCCCTTAGACGCAGCATAGGCAATACAGTCCTCAATATCGGTACGCAACATGGGGTCACCCCCTGTCAGCACCAGCATAGGTGGGCGAAGCTCTGCAATTTGGTCGATGAGGGCGAAGGCCTCCTCATGATTCAGCTCATCGGGCGCGGGGCGAGGCTGTGCCGTGGCTCGACAATGCTTGCAGGCAAGAGCACATGCGCGAGTGACCTCCCAAAAGAGAATAAAGGGTCTCTCGTTGAGGTCGATAGCTGCCATTTGGGGGTGCTTGCGCATAGAATGATTCTACCAGCCAAGCCCCCTTGTAGCAAGGCTCATTTGATTAAGGGGCGAAAGAAAAGCTGCTTTTTATGATAAAAAGCTTGACCTCGGACTCAATTTAGTGTATCTTTTGCGTCCATCCCGAACACTATTCACGTAGAAAAAGAATTACATATGCGTTCCATCACTGTCCGTAAAGGCGAATCCATCGATCGCGCTCTCAAGCGCCTCAAGACAAAGCTTGATACCGAAGGTATCCTCGAAGAAATGCGCCGTCGTCGCAACTTCGAATCCCCAATCGAAGAAAAGCGCCGCAAGGCTCGTTCCGCTTCCAAGCGCAACAAAGTCAAATGGCGTTTCACCAACAAGGAAGAAATCGCAATCTCCGACGTAGCACCTGCTACTGAAGCCTAATTCCCACCGTTCGGGAGCAATTTTAAGAAGAGAGCTGCATCACGCAGCTCTCTTTTTTTGTCTGTACGCAGCTCATCTTTTGTGTTAGGGTAATGGGCACCTTGCAAAATTAGGCGTGATGAGTTTTGGAAGCGAATTGAGCACAAATTTGGGGCTTGAGAGGCCCAAATATTAAATATTGGGGACACGAAAGCTACAAATTGGTGCCAATTTGCGACAAAAATCGCACGATTGACAGTGAACTCGGATTCATCTTTGATTCAGTACTAATTTTGCAAGGTGCCCTAATAAATGAACCAAAGAACATCTCGACATGCCAGACCAAGCTACGCCCCACCTTCCAGCACGCGACATCAACAACCGCGCAGAAAAATTCCACAACATCAACATTCCCAACAACACAGGACGCCCCATGCTGGATGCCATCCTGATGGGAATCGCCCAAGAGGAATGTGGCCCCCACAAGCCAGAATCCGTCCTCAAGCTGCTCGCCACGGTCATGAAGGCGGCCTTGAGCGAAGACATCAGCCACAACGAACTCAAGAGCCACTACGTCGCGCTGCATGAATTGGTGGAATCTGACATCCTCTTCAAACCCTACCAACACCACCGCAAAATCACCTGCTTCGGCTCGGCCAGAACCAAGCAGGATAACCCCAACTACATCCAAGCCAAGGAACTGGGCGAGCTGGCTGTCAAGGGTGGCTACATGATGATCACAGGTGGTGGGCCAGGCATCATGCAAGCGGCGAACGAAGGGGCGGGTATCGAACACTCCTTCGGCTTAAACATCACCCTACCCTTCGAGCAGCACCCCAACCCCATCGTCGCCCAATGCGGGCGATTGATGAACTACTACTACTTCTACACCCGCAAGCTCAACCTCGTCAAGCAAACCGACGCCCTCGTCGCCTGCCCCGGTGGCTTTGGCACCATGGATGAAATTTATGAGAGCATCACCCTGATGCAGACGGGCAAGGCTGCGCTCTTCCCCATCATTTTGATGGATGCACCGGGTGAGGATTACTGGAGCACGTGGCTGGACTTCAACCGCAAAACAATTTTAGCCGACGGTCTCGTCTCCCCCGACGACATGAGCCTCTTCCACCACTGCCAAAGTGCGCAGGAGGCCTTTAGCATCATTGAGCATTACTACAGCCGATTCCACTCCTACTACTTCCACGAGGGGGAACTGGTCATCCGACTCAATTCCAGCATCAGCGAACAAGCACTCAATCAGTTGAACGAAGATTACAAGAGCATCCTCATCAAACGCGACCTTCGCTTGCAAGAAAGCGACCCAACAGAAAAGGAAGCACTACTGCGCCACCTGCCCCGCCTCGTTGCCACCTTCAAGCACGGCAACTACGCCAAGCTGCGCCAACTGATTGACGCCATCAACGATTGCTAATCACAATTTGACAGCACCAGCAACGGCACGTCTGCGATTGTAGCGGCTGCGACCAAAGGAGCCCGCGTCACCCTTATTGCGGTCAGCGCGGACATGGCGTGGAGCATCGCCGTATTGGTCCATGTACTCGACAATGCCTTCACCGACGGCTTCGGCATAGTCGATGGCCTTATCATGTTGCGCTAAATATTCCGCATGGTTACGGTTGTTGAGGAAGGCGACCTCCAACACCGCAGCAGGGACACCGTAGTCATCCAGCACGTTGAGCCAGCTGGCGGCACTTTGACCATCGCCATAGCGTTTCACGGTGCGAACACCAATGCCAGCATTGTACATGCCACCACGTTCATCAAGAATTTCCTCCTCTAAATAACGACCCATGACATCGCCCAGCTCCTGTCCATTGTAGCGATTGACCAGCATCAAGCTGGGCGAGCCGCCCTTGCGCCAATAATTGCTGTTGCTGTTATGGTGCAGAAAGACCACGCAGGATGCCCCGCGATAGAGGGCGTAGTCGGCACTCACCACCCCCATGCCAACGCGGTCGGGGGAGTATTTGGAGGCGTAGCTACCGCGACTCGTCTCATCGGGCTTACCGATGTGCACGACGTGGGTCTTAGCCGCGTAAGCGAGCATGTGGCGTCGCGTTGGCTTTTTGCCACGATTTGTCACCACGCACTTGTAGCCCCCACGCTCAATGGCGCGCTTAGCGTAATAGGCGTATTGGTACCAGAACTCGTGCTCGGTGATGGATTTACCATTCACCTTACTGGGCGTGCGGGCACCGGGACCACCCTCAAAGTGACCGATATCCAACACGACCAACTTATCCGAGCCCATGCCCATTTGGTAGGCAAGAGAACAGCCCGACAAGAGCAAAAGAGAAGCCATGCCCAAGATGAGCAAGGCTAATTGACGCAGCAGCGTCGCCTTGCTCGAATTGGGAATTGGGAATTGGGAATTGGGAATTATAAAATTAGCGTGCTTCGCACGATGATAGGGGGCAAAGCAAGTGCGCCGTTGCATTTGCTTTGCTACCCCACCCGTAAGGGCGCTCTTTTCTAATTCCCAATTCCCCATTTTTAAAAGTTCCCCATTTGAGCTGCGCTAGGCGCAGCGATTAGTTAATTTGCGACGATGTTGACCAAACGGCCGGGGACGACAACCACCTTGCGGATGGTGAGACCAGCTGTCAGCTCGACCACGCGGGGGCGCGCGAGGGCGGCGGCTTCCAAGTCTGCCTTGGAGACATCGACCGGCATCGTTACTTTATCGCGAAGCTTGCCGTTGATTTGAATGACGATTTCCTTTTCATTTTCCACGAGGAAGGCTTCGTCATAGCTTGGCCATTCCATGCTGCTGATTTGGGCTTGGGCAAGGCATGGGAAGGCGGCAGCGATGAGGCTGTAGAGCTCTTCCGTCAAGTGAGGGGCGAATGGGTTGAGCACACGCAGAAGCAGGGCGTAATCGCTGACGGCGACCTCATCAGCCGCGGTCATGGCGTTGGTGCACTCCATCATCTTAGAGATGGCGGTGTTGAAGCTCATGCTTTCAATATCCTCACCCACCTTCTTGATGGTTTTGTGAAGTTCCTTGCGAACTGGGGTAGCAGTGGTGGAATCATCGACGACAAGCTTGGGAGAAATGCTCCACTCGCCCGCTTGATTTTCCACCATAGCGACACGCCAGACGCGAGCCAAGAATCGGCTGATGCCTTCCACGCCCTTAGTTGCCCATGGCTTCACTTCCTTGAGGGGTCCCATGAACATTTCGTAGAGGCGCAGGGAGTCCGCACCGTAATCACCCACGATGTCATCGGGGTTGACCACATTACCACGGCTCTTGGACATCTTTTGACCGTCTTCACCCAAAATCAAACCTTGATTGACCAGCTTGTTGAAGGGCTCATTGGTGCAGACATAACCGTAGTCGAAGAGCACCTTGTGCCAGAAGCGGGCGTAGAGCAAATGCAGCACAGCATGCTCCGTACCACCGACGTAGAGGTCGATACCACCGGGTTGGGTACCATTGCCCATCCAGTATTTTTCGGTTTCGGAGTCCGCGAAGGCTTCTTCGTTGTTGGGGTCCATGTAGCGCAGGTAGTACCAGCAGGAACCCGCCCATTGAGGCATGGTGTTGGTTTCGCGGGTGGCACCATCGCTGTAGTTGATCCAATCCGTCGCCTTGACGAGAGGACCGCGTGGGTCACCCGATGGCTTGAAGTCTTCCATCTCGGGTTGCAGAAGGGGCAACTCGCTGGTGGGGATGGCAAAGTGATTGCCGTCCTTCCACACAATTGGGAAGGGTTCACCCCAGTAGCGTTGGCGAGAGAAGAGCCAGTCGCGCAGCTTGTAATTGGTCTTACCCGCGCCCAAGCCCTTTTCTTCCAGCCATGCAATCATGGCGGACTTGGCAGCAGGAACACTCATGCCATCAAGGTGTTCCGAGTTGACCATCTTACCATCGTAGCCGCAGAAATTCTGCCAAGCTTCGCCTTCCTTATCAGGTTGGACGACTTGGATGATGGGCAGTTCAAACTTGGTAGCAAATTCAAAGTCGCGGCTGTCGTGGGCAGGAACAGCCATGATGGCGCCCGTGCCATAACCGGTCATCACGTAGTCGGCAATCCAGATGGGCACTTCCTTACCGTTGACGGGGTTGGTGGCGTAAGCACCGGTAAAGACACCTGTCTTTTCCTTGTTGTCAGCACTGCGTTCCAAGTCGCTCTTGGAGGCGCAAGCGGCGCAGTATTCTTCCACCGCAGCGCGTTGGTCATCGCTGGTGATTTGGGCAACCAAATCATGCTCGGGGGCGAGCACCATGTAGGTGGCACCAAAGAGGGTGTCGGGGCGCGTGGTATAAACGGTGATGGTGTTACCTTGGCAGGTGAAGTTGACTTCGGCACCTTGAGATTTGCCAATCCAATTACGCTGCAGCAACTTGATACCCTCTGGCCAATCGAGGGGTTCAAGCTCGTCGATGAGGCGTTCAGCATAGGCAGTGATGCGCAGCATCCACTGTTGCAGCTTACGACGTTCGACGGTGTGACCCTTGCTGCGCCATTCTTCGGCTTCTTCATTGGCCAACACGGTACCCATGTCAGGCGACCAGTTGACGAGACCTTCGGCAACGTAAGCCAAACGCTTGTTGTCGATGTCTTCGCGGCTCATGCCTTGGGCTTCCAAGTCCGAGATGGGGCAAGCCTTGCCCAATTCTTCATTGTAGTAGCTATTGTAAAGGAGGAGGAAAATCCATTGCGTCCAACGCACGTACTTGGCATCGGTGGTGGCAATCTCACGATCCCAGTCGTAGGAGAAACCAAGCATCTTCAACTGACGACGGAAGTTATCAATATTCGCCGCCGTGGTGATGGATGGGTGCTGACCTGTCTTAATCGCGTACTGTTCTGCAGGCAGACCAAAGGAGTCCCAACCCATGGGGTGCAGCACATTAAAGCCCTTCATGCGCTTATAGCGCGAAACGATATCCGTAGCCGTATAACCTTCTGGGTGACCCACATGCAGACCCGCACCACTGGGGTAAGGGAACATATCGAGCACATAATACTTTGGCTTAGAGGCATCAAAGTCAGCATCACCAGGGTTGCTCACACGGAATGTTTTTTCATCATCCCAAATCTTCTGCCATTTGGATTCAAAGCTATCAAAGGGGAAAGGTAATCTTCTATCGGACATAACGCGCGAAATTTTAGAGCATCACACCCTAAAAATCAAGATTTTTCCCAGCTTTCTTTGATTGTAAGCTCTGCGGGCGCGAAATTTGGCTTGCAAAGTTGTTCATTTAGGGTATTCTAGGCTCAAGGCAGTCTTTCTTATCCCTTTCAACACTGCACTTACTTTCAATATTATGTCCAGCGACAATCTTCAGGAACTTGAACAGAACTACATGATTGACCCCGATGCCGATGGCGGTTTCATGTTTACGACTTTGGAAGCAGCCATCAATTGGGTGCACAAGAGCTCCCTGTGGCCTATGCCCATGGGTACTTCCTGCTGCGCGATTGAGTTCATGGCGACGGCTTGCTCCCGCTATGATATCTCCCGCTTTGGTGCAGAGGTCAACCGCTTTGCCCCTCGTCAAGCTGATATGATGTTCATCTGCGGTACCATCACTTACAAGATGGCCTTGATGGTGCGTCGTATTTGGGATCAAATGCCTGAACCTAAGTGGGCTGTTGCTTGTGGCGCCTGTGCTTGCACGGGTGGTATGTTCCGAACCTACTCGGTTCTTCAAGGGATTGACAAGCTTCTCCCTGTTGATGTTTACATCTCGGGCTGTCCTCCTCGTCCTGAGGCTTTGATTGAAGGTCTCACCTCCCTGCAAGACAAGATTGTGAAGACGGATAAGCCGCTCGATGGTTTCTTCAAGACCCACGAACCTAAGGAAGCTCCCATGGCACACACCCTCCAAACCGATATGTCGGTTGGCTAAAGCCCTTTGTTCAACTTTTACTTTTGACTCAATATGTCTACTCCTCATTTTGAAACCCAACAAGCGGCTGCTGCAAAAATCTGCGCTCGCTTTCCCCAAGTGACCAGCAAGGAATTCCGTGGTGACTTCACCCTGACCGTCGCCCCTGAAGACCTGCTGCAGGTCATGCGCTATGCCAAAGAAGCATGCGATTTTGATATCCTGCTCTGCGTCTCCTCGGTTGATAATCTTGGTCAAGAACCCCGCTTTGAGGTCAACTACACGATTACGCAAGCCGAGGTAGGTGCCAACTTGTTGGTGCGCTGCCCCGTTAGCGAAGAGAACCCTTCCGTTCCCTCCATCGTTCCCGTTTGGCGTGGCGCCAACTGGTTGGAGCGTGAACAATACGACCTCATGGGCATCAACTTCGAAGGTCACCCCGACCTCCGCCGCATCATGATGTGGGATGGTTACCCCCATCACCCCCTGCGCAAGGACTTCCCGCTGGAAGGTGTTCCAACAGAACTCCCCGGTGTTGCCTTCACGGAAAAAGCACCCACTCACGGTGCCCCCTTCACCACCCGCCCCGGCGCCACCGCAGGCGACCGAGAACCCTCATCGCG
>JAWXTZ010000037.1:0-16866 GCA_044433085.1 Akkermansia sp. | reverse complement strand
TTCGACTATTTCGCTGATATCGCGTAAAATGAGGGGTGTTTCTTCTCTAAACTACTTGTTCTTAAAGCTAAGACAAAGAACTTGCCCTGAATTTACGCGACACATCTGACGGAGTGCCAAATAAAGTAGTGTGTTAACTAAGATTAGTTAGAAAACTATTAACACATTCAACACTCTACGTCAAGGCAAAATGTATTACAAACTAATTTTTCTCAAAAAAAAGATACCCTACAAACTGCAAAAAATCTTCCCAAAACTGCTCATTTATGAGACAGTGGACACATGCTACCCATCGAGCACATTCATGATGATTTTCTCCAAGCGACGGCCAAGGCAGGCTGCTGTGTTTTACTGAGCGCCCCAACGGGCTCAGGAAAATCAACGCGCATCCCCCGCATGCTGGCAGAAGCCCCTTGGGTGAGCGATGGTACAATTCTTGTCGTCGAGCCCCGACGCCTAGCCGCCCGCATGCTGGCTGGATTTGTGGCACGCCAATGGCCCTGCCAGCTGGGGCAGGAGGTGGGTTATACCGTGCGCTTTGACAAATGCACCTCGCGCAAAACGCGCTTGGAGTTCGTGACGGATGGCGTGTTGGAGCGACGTTTGACCAGTGACCCCACGCTCAAGGGCGTTGTCGCCATCATCTTTGATGAGGTGCACGAAAGGCGTCTTTCGGGCGATTTGTGCCTTGCGCGAGCCTTGCAGCTGCAAGCTGGGGCGCGCCCCGATTTGGGGCTGGTCATCATGTCCGCCACGCTGGAGCTGGATAAGCTGCAAGATTATTTACCCCAAGCCACGCTGCTGCGGGCAGAAGGCAGACTATTCCCCGTGGACATCCGCTACAAGAGCTCGCCACCGCAACGCGACCGCTGGGGCAAAATGAGCACGCCCCCGCTTTGGGAGCAGTGTGCCGCTGCCATTAAGGAGCTCATCACCCAGCCCGATTGTGGGGACATTCTCGCCTTCTTCCCCGGTGTGTATGAAATCCGCAGGGCGGAGGAAATGCTCACCCAAGTTTCATGGATGAAGGGGCGCGATGTCTTTGCCCTGCATGGGCAATTGAGCCCCGATTTACAGCGCGCTGCGGTGGAGGTGGGGGATCGACCCCGCGTGATTTTAAGCACCAATATTGCCGAGAGCTCGCTGACCATTGAGGGGGTGCGCTCTGTCGTGGACTGCGGCACCGCACGCGAGTCGCGCTGGGATAGCCGACGCGGCATCTCGACCCTGCATGTGGTGGATATATCGCAAGCCCAAGCTGACCAACGTGCGGGGCGTGCGGGGCGTTTGGGCCATGGCTACTGCATCCGCCTGTGGTCGGAGGGCGAGCAGCGACGCCGCGCCCCCTTCCCCCTGCCCGAGGTGATGCGCGCTGACCTCAGTGCCGCCTTCCTGAATTTACTTTCATGGGGATGTATCGGTTTTGAGGGGCTGCAAATGTTCCCATGGCCAGATGCGCCACAGCCCGAGGAGGCGCAACGCGCTTGGCAACTCCTGCAAGATTTGGGTGCGGTCAAGGATGATGGCGGGCTGTCCGATATCGGTCGCGACATGCTGCGCTACCCGCTGCCACCTGTGCTTTCACGCATCATGGTCGCAGGGGTGGAGGAGGACTGCGAGTCCGAGATGTGCGCCATTGCCGCCCTGCTGGGGGGCGAGGCGATTGCCCTTAAAACAGGCTTGCATGAAAGCCTGACGCGCCCCGATGACTGGTCGGATTTTCAAGCGGAATGGCGCGCCCTGCGCTTTGCCCAAGACTGCCGCTATGATATCTCAGCCTGTGGCAGCAAGGGAATCATGGCCCGAGCCGCGCGAGAAATCCTCGCGAGCTACCGCCAGATGAACCGAGGGGCGGAAGAGCCCGATTTTGAAGCGCACCGCGCATCCATCACCCGCGCATTGGTGCATGCCATGCCTGCCCACGTGGCCGTTCGCCACAGCCGCAACACCCACACGGCGCGGCTGACCGCCAAGCGCAGTGGTAAAATCGCTGCCCCCTCTATCGCCTGTGCCGAGGACTGCGAGCTCTTCCTCGCGGCCGAAATCACCGAGATTGGCGGCAAGGGGGTCGAGACGCGACTGAGCCGCTGCACCCTCTTATCTCCCGATGATATTGATTTAGACTGGATGGATGAAGCCCGCTACGACAGCGCCCGCAAACGGGTGCTCAACTTCCGCTGTGCGTACTTCTGCGACTTACTCATCAGCGAAAAGGAACAAGGCGATGCCCACCCCGATGCCGCTGCTCCCCTACTTGCGGAACAGCTCGTCAGCGGTAAGCTTGCCCTCAGCTCGTGGGATGGTCACGTCCTTCAATGGCTCAACCGACTCTGCTGCCTGCGCCAAGCCATGCCCGAGTTGGAGATGCCCGAGTTCACCGAGGAGGACAAACTGGTCGCCCTAAGCATGCTCTGCGATGGCGCGGTGAGTTACAAGGAAGTCATCAAACGCCAAGTGCTACCCATCCTGCACGAATGGCTATCCCCTTGGCAAAAGGAGTGCCTGAAAAAATACGCGCCCAAGTCCCTCAAGCTCGCGAATGGTCGCGAAGTCAAACTACTCTACCGCGAGGATGGCACACCCAGCTTCGGGCTCAAGTGCCAATTCCTCTTCGGGGTGGAGGAAACACCCACCGTCGCCGAGGGGCGCGTCCCCTGCCTCATCGAAATCCTAGCCCCCAACCAGCGTCCCTACCAAGTCACCAGTGACCTACCCTCCTTCTGGGCGCGGGGCTACCCGCAAATGAAAAAGGATTTAGCTGGTCGCTACCCCCGCCACCCATGGCCTTAATCGCCATGCTTCGCATGGCGATAATTGGGAATTGACAAATTGCACTGCAATTTGAGACGAGCCAAGACCAAGACACCTCTTGGTCGGTGCTGCGAAGCAGCATGGTGAGGAAGGGCGAAATTAGCGGGCTGACGCCCGATGGTAGGGGGCAAAGCAAGTTCAGCGGTGAGTTTTTTGGTAACGGGTTTGGTTTCCTTTGCCTACGCGCACTATGGAGCCTGATTCTACCATGCCTTTTAGAATCCCTGCAACTTGAGTTGTCTTGAGGTCTAAGAGTTTTTCCATATCACTTCGGCTTGCCCTTTGATGGTGGCGGAGGTAATTGAGGATTTGCTCTTGCTGCGTCATTTCTTGCTTTGCTGCGTAGGGACGTGGGATATCTTCCCGTGCCATAAGGGGTGAGGATTCATCTTTCTGCATCCATCTTGTGTTGGGCAAGGTCACGCGCATGGCACCCTCGACAGCATCGAAAATGGGTTGACGCTCTTGACCTTGGTAGCTATCCATGATTTTGCCAATTCCCATGCCGTAGGATTCGATGAGCTGCATGCGATAGAACAGTGCCGCCAATTTTTCATTGCGCGGCTCAGAGGCACCCACCATGATGGCATCAAGCGACAAGCCCGAGACCAAGCCGCCCAGTGAGATGATTTCCATGCGGTCCGCATAGATATTGACCATGATGCTACCACTGAAGCTATAGTCACGATGCACAAGGGCGTTGATCAACGCTTCGCGTATGGCAACATCGGGGTAATCGGAATGGTCGTAACGCAGCATCTTACCGAACTCTGAGCTTGTTTCATTGTACAAATCAATGCCAACGAATGCCTGATTCATCTGGGAGAAGATAGAGCCCTTCCACTCCTGACGGTTAAGCAGCATCTTTTTATCAGTACCCTTGAAGACAGCCAATTTGATGCTATGGCGGCATTCATCCGATGCTAAGAGAGCAAGGTTGCTGTACTGCTCATCAGCTTGAATAAGCCCTAAGTTGCGCAATTGCTGGGGGCTATGAGCAAGTTCGTGACGCGACATCTCGGCATAGAATGCCTCGAAATGTAAGTCTTGAACAAGGGCACGGCGCGATTCGTAGCGGTCACCATCGCTCAACTTAATCATCTCGCGGATGGCGGATTCCGAAGCTTGCGCCGAAGCACTACCTTGGCGTGTATAAACCCCTGATGATTTCATGCCCTTATCTGCAAGATAGTAAGGCTTATGGGTTCCTTCTACAACGCTAAGTTTAAGAAATTTCACCGCACCTTCTTGCAGCGTCTCCAATTTTGTAAAAAGTGTCGCGTCAGGCTTAATCCCATCACGAATCGCGTTGGCTAGTTGAAGTCTTGTTTCATCAATATCATCAAGTCCAACCACGATGCCGTCATTATTAACACCGACATAAATATCGCCACCTTCGGTATTAACAAAGGCGATGACTTCTTTTTTGATTTCAGGAATATAAATCTCTTTCAATTCCACGCGTTCATTTTCTTCAAGCTTCATTCTTTCGGTCTCCTTTCATCTACTCTTTCGCTCTTCCGTTCTTTCTTTCGGTATTGTACTCAATCCTTACATAAAATCAACAATAAAAAGCAACCAATCAAAAAAATCATTACTTTGTAATAAAAAAGCTCGGTTGGCACGCCTATTTTCTATAAGATAAAAAATATTTCACACCCCCGCTCCTATGCACACCTCCTTTATTTTCCGCCTCGTAATGAGTTTACTGCTTATTCTTGCGCCCGTACCTGCGCACGCAGAGCTTAGCTTGAATACTCCGCGCATCAGCATGCACGATGCCTTGACTCAAGCATCTTACCTCACCCTACCAACATGCAACAGCATATCATGGGAACTGTGCTGGACAAGCAGCAGTTGGTCTATTTCCAAACTCAAGCAAAGTGAGCAGGATTGCATCCTTGCCTTTTCACAACACCATTACCACCTTGCAGGGAGCTACGAGCTAAGCCGTGCTATCAATCTTGAGGGGGCAGGCTCCGAGCCCAAGGATGAATTTGCGCGATGCCTCATCTTTACAGCGCCTGACCAAAAAGACTTTTGCATCATCGTCCTCTTAAACGACAAGGGTGAAGTGGGCGACATTCAACACTATTCTGCAAGCCCGCGCGAACACGACCACGATTACACACCTCCCATGATGGAGTACCAACTCATTCGTAAATAATCTAACAAATCGCCTCATTCTTTACCAATACTCAAGATGACCACATCAACAATACTCTGCTTTTTTGCGATAGCGACTCCATGCCTTTCGCTCGCTCAAACACAGACCGCCAGCTTCATCATCCCCCTGAGCAATGAAGATGGCAGCGACAGCACCCATCCCATGATTACGGCTTGCCGCAAGGGCAATCTGGAGCAAGTCAAGCAGCTTTGCCAACAGAATCTAGGCAATTTAGATGCCTTGGATGAACGTGGACTAAGCCCCTTAATGATTACCTGCATCGCGGGGCACACCATCTTATCCGACTTTCTTCTTGAGCAAGGTCTCAGATTCGACACACCTCTTCTTTCGGGTGATAGCCTCATTGGCATCCTAGCATCAACGGGTAATATACAAGGAATGGAATATCTACTGAGCAGGGGCGTTTCAATTGAATCGCGCGACAAGTGGGGCAACACGCCACTGCTCGCAGCTTGCCGCTACGGGCAGGTGGAGTCCGTCCACTTTCTCCTAGGCAAAGGGGCTGATATCAAGGCGCAAAACACTAACCAGCTTACCTGCCTGTTGCAAAGCTGTGTGTCGAGCAAAGTTGATTTAGTCAAATTTTGCATCGACAAAGGTGCAAGCATCAAGGAGCGCAGCGCCTACGATTATTCCCCCCTGCTTATCGCAGCCCAAATGGGTCATGCGGAAACCATACGTTACCTCGTCTCCATCGGTGCCGACCCTAATGATACTGAGGGCTACATGCGTGACGACACAGCTCTCATCCTCGCCTGCCGCAGCGAACATGATACGACAGAGGCCGTCAAAACACTGCTCGATTTAGGGGCATCTCCCAACAAAACAAATCGACATCATCGATCACCTCTTGGAATAGCCAGCTACACAGGCAATCAGAAAAGCATGCGATACTTGCTCGAAAAGGGAGCCGATATCAATGCAGGTCAGGAAGTAACAGCCATCCCCCTCCACTGGTCCTGCAACTGGTACAATCTCTCATCCATCCAATTTTTGGCGGAAAACGGGGCCGACCTCAATAAAAAAGACAAGCTGGGCAACACGGCCCTGCACTACTGCATGATTTTGGATTTTGATAGCGTATTTGACATGGTTTCACTCCTCATCCAATTAGGTGCGAACATAGAAGAGATTGACAACCGTCACCGAACCCCGCTGATGTATGCAGCCAAAAAAAACCGCTGCAAATCCCTACAATGCCTGCTGGATGCTGGGGCAGAACTTAACCCTGTCGATAGAAACCTTCAATCTGCCCTCCTCTGGGCACTCAAGAACAACGCGCCAGACACAGCCATCCAACTCATCAAGGCTGGGGCTGACGTAGAGCCCATGATTCAAGGAATGACAAGCCCCCTCATCTTGGCCATCCAACATCGACAAGCCAAAGTCGTGGAACATCTACTGGAACATGGCGCGAGCATCAACACGGCTGACTTTGAAGGTAAGACCGCAGCGGAACATGCACGCAGTAGGCAATTCCCTGAAATCATCACCCTTATCAGCAGCGCCTCTCGCGATCCCAAACCCTTAAAACCCATCCGTATTCCAAAGGACACGCGATCGCGCAACATCGTCAACGCCAGCTTAATCAGCGCAGCCGAACATGGCAACATCAAACGCTTTCAACAACTTCTCGACAGTGGCGTATCGCCTACAGCAGCACGCAAAAATGATGGATTTCAGGCCATTCACGCAGCATGCAAAGATAATAACACACCCATCATCAACCAGCTGCTGGACTTGGGGGCATCACTCTTTGCCAAGGATGCGGTGGGCAACACTCCCCTGCACATCGCCTGCGAGAATGGGCATCTTGAGCTCCTTGAGCATCTTTTGGCAAAAGGCGGCAAGCTCAACGTCATCAACAACGCAGGGCAAGGGCTTGTGCATGCCGCCGCGCGCAGTGGTCATTTAAAACTGCTACAATACCTCACCGAACAAGGACTAAATCCCCTAGCCAAAGACCAGAACGACGAGACACCCTTCATGTTAGCCTGCGGGGGTGGCTCCTTGGAATGCGTTCAATTCCTTCTCGACAAAGGCGCGATACTCGATGGAGCGCGCAAAGATGGACAGACCGCCATCTTCCGTGCTGTTGAAAAGCGGAGAACCTCTATTCTGACCTACCTCCTTGACCTTGGCGCAGACCCCACAAGCATTGACAATGAGGGACTAAACAGCCTGATGACACTACTCTTAGATAAGAAATCCCCCTTCTGCAGCGCGGCCATCTTGGTAGAATATGGGGCACAGACCGCCCTCATTGACCAGCAAGGCAAGTCATGCCTTGAATACGCCACTGACAATGGAGATGAGCGTACCATCAAGCTCATTCGCCATATCAACAACGGGGGCAGCATCAACACCCTGTTTGATGCAGACGCCATGCGCGACCAGCTCAAATGGGGTATCGCAGCGGGAGATATTGAACTGATTCGACTCCTCCTGCGCATCGGGGCGCAACCCGACATAATGAATGCTTATTCCTCCGCCCCCGCCCTGCATGAGGCTATCGCCAAGGGCGATATGGATATATTCCAACTGCTCCTCAAGCATGGCTCCGATGTTCACTGCTGCGCCAAAAATGGCAGCACATCTGTGATTGAAGCCGTTTACCACGGTCGCATGGACATGCTCAAAATCTTAGTTGAAGCTGGGGTGGATGTCAACAAAGTACGAGCCTACAGGGATAACCCACTCAAGGTCGCGGCTTTCGCTGCAGAACATCCCAACAATGGAAGCGCCTTGAATAAAGCCATGGCCACCCAAATGATCATTTACCTGCTGAACCACGGTGCCGACCCCACCCAAGCAGCAGCCGATGGCAAATGCTTATTGGATGTTATCAGCCCCCAAACCCACCCTGCCGTTTGCGCGGCTTTAAAGGAACGTGGATTCCTCCCCACCACCACACCTCAATGATCACGATGAACACACCAACCTTACTCTCCATCGGTTTTGCCGCTGCACTCATAAGCTTGAGCCCCCCCACCCTTCAAGCGCAAGATCAAATAATTGTCACCCTATCAACCACCGATATGAAGGATGCCCTATACCCAAAAATCCTTTCCATGACATCTCAATTAGTCGGGCTCACCAATGAGAGCGAAGGGCTTAGCTTTGCACTACGCTATGAGGCGCCCGAAGGCACCATCCTCAAGCCATTCGATGGTAAAACAACCTTGTACGGTGCTGAAATCTTGGCGGACAATGATTTTGCCCCCATACCAACCATCCAAAACTACTCCAAGATTCACTGCAAGGACGAGCCGAATGTGCTGGATTCGGAAATTCGCGTCCTCAGCTTCCCCCAATCGCACGAAGCATTCATTCGCACCGCGCTCAACATTAAATACACAACAGGCACCCAAGCTGCTAGTGCTATACCCTTGACGAGCTTAGGCGGAGAATTTGAAAGCCTAGGCGTCTCCTTTCGCTACGAGCACCTTCTCCAAAACAACAAGAAATGCCTACGACTCACCTACGCCCAACGCATCCCGCACTTCGACCGATTTGTCTTCCTGGACAGCAAGGGCAAGGAGATGAAAACCAGCGGTTATGCCTCTAGCATGCGCAATGGTAAGCACGACAACACCTACCGTTTCCATGAGGAGTCGCCAAGCGGCATCCAAATCTTCGTCGATCAGCAAGCGCAGTACGAAACACATAGCATCCGACTTCACTTTCACACAGGGGCAGAGAACCTGCAAGCAGGCCACCTCGATCACCCCATCCAATGCTCAACAGCCCAAATACAGACGAAACTGGGAGAAAGGCTCAAGCCGACAAGCAACCGCGCTGTCTTACTATTCAGCTGCACCCAAGAGGGCGAGCTAAACTTGCAGGAAGGACAAAGCCTCCAAATCCGCAGCCGCGACGGTAAAGTACTGGTTGAACGAGCCCCCCTGATTGACTATAAAGATAGGCATATTCCCTTCCCCTTCAAAAAACCCTTTGCGATTCAACTTCCTCTTGTGACAGATGATGTACACGAGCTAATTTTGCAAGGCACACTGAGATTTAAAGTCAAAAATCTTGCCCACCATGGAACGAACATTCAGATTGACACCAGCAAGAACAACATCATATCAGCAGGTGGGCTAAACTACCACATCGCAGCCAAAGACGAGCAGAAATCGGGCATCTGGAAGATGATGCAAATTAGCTGTCCGCAACACCCCGAGGCAGCCTTTGCCGCCAGCCTACCCTTCGAATTCCTGGATGAATCAGGCAAGATCATACGCCCCATCGTCGTCTTAAATCATCAAGATAAGACGAAGGGGCTGACGGTCAAATTCCGCAAAAGCTATCCCCTGCAATGCCGCAGCACCAAACGGGGAGGAGAACAGGTTATCGAGCTGCCCATCAAGCAAAAGATTTACTTCGGGGTCGATACCACGCTACCGAAGTTGCGCAACGAAATCAAAAACAACTGGCGGTTCCCTTAAGGAAGATATGACAGCAATTCCTTCCAGTTGGCTTCTTTGAAGCCGGGGAAGACGCCCTTGTCGGTGACGAGGATGGGGCGTTTGACCAGCATGCCGTCGGTGGCGAGGAGAGCGAGTTGTTCCTCTTCGCTCATCGTTGGAAGCTTGGTGGAAAGCTGCATCTCGCGGTACTTGATGCCGCTGGTGTTGAAGAAGCGCTTGAGCGGTAAGCCGCTGGCTTTCCACCATGTGGTGAGCTCGTCAAGCGTGGGTTGCTCTTCGACAATGTGGCGGTCGGTGAAGTTGATGCCTTCGGATTCCAACCATGCTTTGGCACGCTTGCAGGTCGTGCACTTAGGGTATTGCGTAAAAAGTGGGGTCATGAGACCATGATAGCCACTTTTTGGAATAATTCAAGATTATTGTTGAGCTTCGAGCAATTGCTCGTTACTGTTCATGGCTTGTTTGTGGAGACAAGCTATTTTTGTGAACAACAGTGGTGCGCTAACGCGTTTGCGACGGTGAATAGAGCCTCGCTTCGCTCGGGGGGGGATTGGGGGGGGCACCAACTTGGATTTAAACACCATGCTGTCGTACCTCGCGGGCGTGTAGGTGGCGCGCGGTGCCCTTAAGTTGGTGCCCGTCGCTATCGCTCCTATCGCTCTGTTCGCTGCGCTCACTACGCTGGCCTCCGGCAGCGGGGACTTTGTCCCTCGACCCTACCAAAGGACGCAAGCGTCCTCTGGACTCCCATTCACGATGCTTCGCATCGTAGGGGCTTATTTGCCACATTAGGCGTGAAGAGTAACAATTGCTCGATGAGCTGAATGGTCATGCGGCAGCTGTCGCGCAAGGCCTTGGGGCAGATGAGGCTCATGTCATCCTTGACCGTGTGCCACCAGTCACTGCCGACAAAGTGGGCAATGAGATTGAGGCTGTCCACCCCCTGCTCTAGATAGGGAACATGGTCATCCATGTAGCTGGTGGGTGCCACCGTCCAACGCTCGGGGGAGAGCCCTAGGGTTCGCACGGCTTTGGCATATTGGGCGTACATGAAATCCGATGTATCAGCAGCCGGTGGGGCAATGGGCACACCACGACCTCCAACCATGTCCAAATTGATTTGCCACTTAGGCAAGCTGCCAGCCTTGGCTCGGGCAGCGGCGTCAAATTTGGAGCCGTAGAGGCCGTCTTCCTCCGTCATGCGATGGGCGAAGGATTCTTCCCCATCCAAAAAGATGATTTCCGTCTGCTTGGCAAGCTCGGGCTTTTGGGCAAGCACGCGGGCAATTTCAATCAAGGCACCTGCACCGCTCGCACCATCATTGGCCGAGACAAAGTGCTCATGAATATCAATCTTGGTGTCGATGTGGCAGCTGAGTAAAAGGGGGCGCACGGTATCACCACCGCCAAATTGGGCAATCAAATTGGTCATGGGCACACCACGCGCACAAAGCGTCTGGCGTTTGGTCGTCCAGCCATGTTGTTTCAGCTCGCGCTCAAGATACTGAATCTGCAATTCATAAGCCGCACTACCACTGGGGCGAGGACCCATATCACAAAAAGCTTGGGTGTGATTGTAGGCATTTTGGCCAGAGACATCTTGCCCAGCATCCCAAGTGATGGCCGCTGTTGGTACAGCTTCGTTTGGCGTGACTGTTTTGTCCTCGCAACTGCTCAATCCGCAGCAGAGGAGAGCCATCCCGACCAAAGCTGGGCAGGCGCGTCTCATTTCAAAGGTGTGGTGATCCCGAAAATTTGCAGGATTCGCTCCAAATCATCCTTATTGACGTAAGGAATTTCAATCACCCCATTATTCTTACCCTTCAGGGAAATATTGACGGCTGAACCAAAATCCTTGGAAAGCTTTTTGCAGACCTTCACATAAGGTGCTGGCAGCACCACGGGCAACTTAGGCTCTTTAATGGCGGGATTAAGCTTGGATTTAACCAATTCCTCCGTCTTGCGAACAGTTAGCTTGTGGGCAACGACTCGCTCGGCTACGGAAACCTGAGTCTCAGCATCCTTGAGTTGCAACAAAACCTTGGCATGACCCACGCTGATAGCACTGCTATTGAGCATGTCGCGCACGGCTGGCTCCAAATCGAGCAAGCGAATCATATTGGCCACCACAGAGCGGGTCTTACCCACGTGCTTGGCGATGACCTCTTGCTTGAGGTTGAACTTCTTTTGAAGAATGCGATACTGGTCGGCTTCTTCCAAAGGGGTGAGGTTGGCGCGCTGCAAGTTCTCGATGAGGGAGAGCTCGGCCACCTCCAAATCGGATGCCTCGCGAACAATGACTTGGATTTCATCCAGCTCCAGACTGCGCACAGCACGCAAGCGTCGTTCACCGGCAATAATTTCATACTTACCCTCAACGCGACGAACGACGATGGGTTGAATCAGCCCGCGTTCCTTGATGGATGCGGCCAGTTCCGCTATTTGCTCTTCATCGAAATGACGACGGGGTTGGAAGGGGCAAGCGACGAGCTCCGACGTCTTGACCGATATAATAAACTCAGCGTCATCAGGTGTCACAGATGCGAGTGATGTCGCTGATTTACCAGCCTCACTCTTCTGCTTGTTCAACAGAGCCCCGAGCCCCTTTCCTAATGCCTGACGTGCCATAATGCGGTTCACATTCTAAAGCATAGACTGACTAAAGGCAACAATATTTTGATGTTTTGTGAATAAGTTTTAAGCGGAGCAATCGCTTCATTTAGAATCTGAACATCATCTAACATCTCGCATTCCCTTAATTTCCTATTGCTTTCCTCTATCTTTTTATTTAGAATATCAATGAACGACAAAGCATCTTTTCACCATGAATTTCTCCTTTCTCCGCATCATCCCCTTCATCGCCTTTGGGCTCTGCCCTATTGGCGCTGCTGCCGCTGACCCCCAAGTACTCGACACGCCACCTCCATCCGACGCGGGGCGCGGTCTCATCCGTGTGAGTGCAACAGAAATCCGACACTACGGTGGCGGCGCTAAGGAGGGTAAAACCCTGCCCCTCATCGTCTCCAAAGATAATGGAGAAACGTGGACAAAGGAGATGGCGGGTGACAAGTTCCCCAAAAAATGGGGTGGTATTTTTAAGGAGGCCGCCGCTATCGCCTACCTGCCTAAGTGCAAAAAATTCATCATGGTGCAGCCCATTCGCGGCTACATCTTCATGGCCGACGACTTGGATGGCGAATGGGTCGCTAGCCCCAAGAGCGGCAAAAAAATGGTCGAATCCGATGTCTGGATGAAGAATCAAAGCAGCCTCTATTCCATCGGTGGTGTCTACATTTACCGCACGCCCTTAGAGCTAAGCAATGGCCGCATCATCATCCCCATGCACGAGCGATTTAAGGGAACCAAATTCCTCATCTCCGACGATGAGGGGATTTCATGGAAGGAGTCCAAGGAATTTATCACCGTGCCCGAATACCAAGAAAAAGGCATCGACCTCGCCCCACGCTGGCGTAATGCAGGCGTGGAGGGCACTGCGGTCGAGTTGAAGAACGGTACCGTCTACGCCATCGTTCGCACCGATAGTAATTGGAGCTACGAAGCTTACTCCAAAGACAAGGGTAACACATGGTCCAAGCCCGAAAAATCGCCCTTCTACGGTTCCCTCATCATGACGACCTTGGGGCGATTGAAGAATGGTAAACTGATTTGCCTGACCACCAACACATCACCCCTGCCCGAGCTCGCGCATAAAAAGGGCAGCCAGTGGGAGGATGTCTTCACAGGACGCGGTGCGTTGCATGTCGCCTTTTCCGAGGACGAGGGCAAATCATGGTACGGCTACCGCGAGGTGCTGATTGATAAAATGCGCAACTCCAGCAGCTTTGCCTCTCACCCCGGTGACCACGACCGCAGCTGTCACCAGGCCGAATTTGTCGAGTTGGATGACCAGCGAATCCTCATCACAGGCGGACAACAAGACCAACACCGCAAGATGATTATCATCGACCAAGACTGGGTTGGCGCAGCTTCCCGCGTGGAAGACATCGACGAAAATGGACTTGATAACATCCATAGCCACGTCTTCATCCCCAAAATCAACCACATCCAGTACAACCGCAAGCAAGGGGCTGAATTGGTCGATGGTATCGCTAAGGGAGAAAAGAAAGCCATCAAATTTGGTATTTTAAATGACGATGAACTGACAGCCACTAACCCCGATGCCGACTACCGCCGCAGTGGCGTGACATGGAACTTCCCCAACAGCATGGATGGCGAAGTCTACTTCAACATCCAATTCCCCAAGGGAAGCCAAGGCTGCTACGTCTCGCTAACCGACCGCATGCTCAACCCCTGCGACACCTCCGCGCCCGAGCGGGCGGTCTTTAGCATCAAGTTAGCCCCTGGCAGCAAACTGGGCAAGACCGTCCTTAAATCTGACAGCTGTTACGAAGCGCGCCTACGCTTCCGCGACAGCAAGTGCGCACTCTACCTCAATGGCGCAAAGGTCGCCACAGCTAACGTCAAATGCAAAAACCCAACAAAAGTCGGCATCAACTACCTACACTTCATCGCAGCCGAAGACCCCTGTTTAAAGAGCAGCCGCAGCACATCGGGTGACAGCCCCTTCTTCCAATTCGAAAAGGCTGGTGAGATGGAGGAAAAATCCACCATCGTCAGCGGCTTCAAAATGCGCGGCAAAAACACAAAGTAGTGAGCGAACTGCGTGCTTGCCATGCGCCCCCCTTTTGTGTATGATAATCATAACACGCTTTACATACCTGTTCTAGGCATACCCCCCTTAAAAAACATGAAATACCCCATCAAAGGGCTGATGACAGCCCTCGCCCTCAGTGTTGGTCAGTTGCTTGCAACTGGCGCCGAGCCCCGTGTTCTTGACGCAATCCCCCCTTCTGATGCAGGTCGCGGCCTCGTCCGCGTCGATTCAAAAGAAATCCGCCACTACGGCGGTCACGCCAAACAAGGTGGCACCCTGCCCTACATCGTCTCCAAAGACAATGGCGAAACTTGGACCAAGGCCATGGCTGGCGATAAATTCCCCAAGAAGTGGGGTGGCATCATGAAGGAAGCCGCCGCCACCGTCTACCTGCCCAAATGCAAAAAATACATCATGGTACAACCCATCCGTGGCTACATCTTCATGGCTGACGATTTGGATGGCGAATGGGTTTCCCCCGCCAAAGACGGTAAAAAATTTGTTAAATCCGATGTTTGGATGGATGACCAAAGCAGCCTCTACACCATCCCCGGTCTCATCTTCCGTAACCCGCTGGAGCTCTCCAACGGTCGCATCATCATCCCCATGCATGGCTCGGGCAGCGGCACCAAGTTCCTCATCTCTGACGATGAAGGCCTGACTTGGAAGAGCAGCGAAAAATACATCTTCATCCCCGCCTATCAAGAGGAGGGCATCGACCAAGCCCCACGCTGGCGCAATGCAGGGGTCGAGGGCACCGTCGTCGAATTGAAGAACGGTCAACTCTACGCCCTCGTGCGCACCGACAGCAACCACACCTACGAATCCTACTCCAAGGACAAGGGCGACACATGGTCCGAGCCAGAAAAATCCCCCTTCTACGGCTCCCTAGTCATGTCCACCTTGGGTCGATTGAAGAATGGTAAGCTCATCTGCTTCACCACCAACAGCAGCCCCATGCCCGAACTTCCGCACAAGGGCGGCACAGGTGGCGAAGACGTCTTCACAGGACGTGGCGCCCTGCATGTTGCCATGTCAGACGATGAAGGCAAAACTTGGTACGGCTACCGCGAAGTCATCATTGATGCGCTGCGCGACTCCCCCACCTTTGCCACCGACCCCGGTGACCACGACCGCAGCTGCCACCAAGCCGAATTTGTTGAGCTGGACAAAGACCGCATCCTCGTCACCTCTGGCCAGCAAGACTTGCACCGCAAGATGATCATCATCGACCAAGACTGGGTTGCCGAAACATCACGCAGCGAAGACATTGGCAAAAATGGTCTCAAAAACATCAACGGCTACGTCTTCATCCCCATCTCCCGCGCCATTCAATACAACCGCAAACCAGGGCTTGAGCTGGTTGATGCCTTTGGCGGCAAGCAAAACGCAGCCAAATTTGGCACCCTTAATGACAAAGAGCTCATCAACGACAAGTTGCAAGCAGACTACCGCCGCAGCGGCCTTTCTTGGAACTTCCCCAACACACATATTGGCGAAGTATCCTTCAACATCAACTTCCCCAAGGGAAGCCAAGGCTGCTACGTCTCCTTAACAGACCGCATGCTCAACCCATGTGACCCATCTGCACCAGTGCGTGCCGTCTTCAGCGGCAAGCTAGCACCTGGCGTCAAGCTGGGCAACGCAACACTGAAGGCAGACACCAACTACAAGGTCACCCTGCGCTTTAAGGGCAAGCGCTGCGCCATCTACATCAACAACTCCAAGAAGCCAGTAGGCAGCCTTGACTGCAAGAACCCCACCGAAGTGGGCGTGAACTACCTGCACTTCATCGCGGCCGAGGATGATGACGTCACCAAGGGCACCCCAGCTGTAGAAGGCTGCCACTTCTTCCAATTCGAAAAAGATGGAGAGATTGAAGAAAAATCCACCATTGTTGGCGACTTCAAAATGCAAGGTAAAAAATCCAGCAAATAAGAAGCAAGGCTGATTCAACTATCACAGCATGCCCCCAAGCATCCACGATGCTTGGGGGCATTTGTTAAACGCAGTTTTCCCAAAAGGGGACCTCTAGCAATTTTACAGCGATTTGCGACTAAAGTCGCATGATTAACGCTGGCAGCAGTTTAGCCTTAGCTCAAATACCAATTGCTAGAGGTTCCCTATAAGAGCTGCATGAAATTACAAATCAATCTGATTCTCGCAAGGCACTTGAGGGTAGCTGCTCTGCAGGAAGTTGACTAGAGCTCGAATAGTTGCGCCATGATACATTTCCAGCATCTTGCGTTCGCCATGCAAGTCGGTCACATTGATGACGTAGATGAAGCGTGGCTGCTCATCAGTCATCTCGCTTTGTTTAAAACCTTGATTCATATTCAGCGCGGTACGAAGCGTCCACCTGCGTATGTCGGAAATGGGGTAAAGCTTCCTTTCGAGCTTGATACCAAACCAGCTAGAATAGCTAATCAATTGATTGGGCTCTGCAATCAGATACCAGCGACCTCTCAGGAAGGACAACAAAACAAAAGGAATGATCAAAAAAGGAATAAGACCAAGGCATTCGTCAACATCTCCGCTAAATATCTTCACACAGAGCGCCATCAGCGAAAAAGCGAGGAAGCCGCCCGCCACGACACAGAAGATGCAGCGCGCAGATTTTGGAAGTGCTTCCCAAAGAGTATACGAGAACGTGGGGTAGTAATCCATCCACAAATTATGGGCATAAGGAAGCCCCATATCAAGCTAAATTCATCGGGAGACCTGATATGATTTCCCGATCTACGCACCAATGCAATATGCGC